>CAZJYL010000195.1:0-3593 GCA_964550265.1 uncultured Bacteroidaceae bacterium | reverse complement strand
GACAATACCTATGTTGATACTGTAATTCAGCTTCCGCCCGACTTGTTTTTTGGTACCGGTATTGCAACCTGTATAATTGTTCTGAAAAAAAGCAAAAAAGACAACGCTGCATTATTTATCGATGCCTCGGCCGAATTTGTGCGCGGCGGCAATAAAAACAAACTGAACGAAGCCAACCGCAAGCATATTCTGAGTGCCTTTGCCGAACGCAAAGACATTGACCATTTTGCCAGACTTGTACCCAACAGCGATATTGCCCAAAACGATTACAATATTGCTGTGAGCAGTTATGTGGAGCAGGAAAACACAACCGAAGAAGTGGATATAGAAAAGCTTAACGCCCACATTGCCGAAATTGTAATTAAACAAAACCAACTACGCGCTGCTATTGATGAAATTGTTGCCGAATTGGAAAACACTGAATAATTACTACAATGGACAAATTAAAAATCAATCAGTACAAATCATCATTCGATGATATTTCACGATATATTGAAAACGAACAAAAAGAACAAGTTGAAATTTGGTTTGCAAGAGAACTACAGGCAGTTTTGGGATATGCACGCTGGGAAAACTTTGTTGTTGCCTTAAACCGTGCGGTAGAATCGTGCAAAACACAGGGCATCAATGTTGATGATCATTTTCGTGAGGTCACGAAAATGATAGATATTGGCAAAGGCGCTAAACGCGAAATTGAGGATTTCATGCTTACCCGTTTTGCATGTTACCTGGTTGCTCAAAATGGTGATACCAAAAAGGAAGAAATTGCTTTTGCACAAAGTTATTTTGCCATTCAGACCCGCAAAATTGAGCTGATTGAAGAACGCTTAAAATCAAAGACCCGGTTAGAAACAAGAGACAAGTTAAGAGCCGCCGAAAAACAACTCTCGCAAAATATTTATGAGCGGGGTGTTGACGATAAAGGCTTTGGGCGTATCCGTTCAAAAGGCGATACCGCTTTGTTTGGTGGGCATACCACCGAGGACATGAAACGCCGCCTTGGCATTAAATCAACCCGACCGATTGCCGACTTTTTACCAACGCTCACTATAGCCGCCAAGAACCTGGCTACCGAAATGACAAACTTCAACGTATCGGAAAAAGACTTGCATGGTGAAACATTAATAACAGATGAGCACGTGCAAAACAACAAAACAGTGCGCGAAATGCTGGGTAAGCGGGGCATTAAACCCGAAGAACTGCCACCTGCCTAAGATATTAAAAAAATAGAACGCAGCGTAGCAACCGATGAAAAAAAGATTGAAAAATCAACCACAAAACTTCCCAGGAAGTGAATAATTTAAAGATAAATACATACCTGAGTTCAACTTGCAAGGATTATATACAAGTTCAGTTGGCAAACCGACAAGTTGTTGTAGTTCGGAATTTCCGAACAACTCAAAAACTTCAACATTGGGTACGCAATGCATGCCTTTTTCCCGAAAAAAGAGAGTTTAATTTTAAAAATCGAATATTATGGCAAAACTGGTAATTCAAGATACAGAAATCACCATTATTCAAATCAATGAAACTGACTACATTTCATTAACAGATATGTTGAGGGCTAAAGACGGGGATTTTTTTATTTCCGATTGGCTCAGAAACAGAAACACACTTGAATATATTGGCATTTGGGAGAAACTATACAACCCCGATTTTAATTATGGCGAATTCGCCATAATTAGAAACCAAGCAGGGTTAAACAGTTTTAAAATCAGCATTAAAGAATTCGTTGAAAAAACAAATGCTATCAGCCTTCAAGCTAAAACAGGGCGATATGGAGGCACTTATGCCCATAAAGATATTGCCTTTGAATTTGGAATGTGGATTAGCCCTGAATTTAAAATCTATTTGGTTCGTGAATTTCAACGCCTAAAAGAAGAAGAACAAAAACAAATTGGTTGGACTGCCAAACGCGAACTGGCAAAAATTAACTACCACATACACACCGATGCCATTAAGCAGAATCTTATTCCGGCTGAACTTACCAAGGAGCAAATAAACTATGTGTATGCCAACGAAGCCGATGTGCTGAATATGGCCATGTTTGGCATTACCGCCAAACAATGGCGCGATGCCAACCCCGACCCGAAAGGAAACATTCGCGACTATGCCAGCATTAACGAACTGATTTGCCTTTCGAATATGGAAAACCTGAATGCCGTGTTTATAAACGAAAATATGCCGCAAAACGAACGGTTGGCAAAGCTCAACCAAATTGCCATACAACAAATGAAAGTGCTGCAGGATGTCGAAAACCGCAAACTACTAAAAGGAGGATTAAATGAATAAAATACAACAACTCATACAACAGTATTGCCCCAAGGGGGTAGAGTTTAAGAAAATTCAGGATATTTGCAAAAAAATTACTTCCGGAGGGACTCCTTTAACTTCAAGGTCAGAGTATTATAATGGCAATATTCCTTGGCTTAGAACACAGGAAGTTGATTGGATAGAAATTACCGATACAAGTATTAAAATCACCGAAGAAGGTTTAAAAAACTCGTCTGCAAATTGGATTCCAGAAAATTGTGTAATTGTTGCAATGTATGGAGCTACCGCCGCAAAAGTTGCAATCAATAAAATACCTTTAACAACAAATCAAGCTTGTTGTAATTTAGAAATTGACGAAGGACAAGCAAATTATCGTTATGTATTCTATTGGCTTTGTAATGAATATCAAAATTTAAAGGCATTAGGTGAAGGAACACAATCAAACATTAATGGGCAAAAAGTGAAAAAGTTCCTTATCCCCATTCCCCCACTCCCGATTCAGCAAGAAATCGTAACGATTCTCGATAGTTTCACTCAGCTGGAGGCGGAGCTGGAGGCGGAGCTGGAGGCGGAGCTGGAGGCGCGTCGCGCCCAATATGAATACTATCGCAACCAATTGCTGAATTTTGAAGGAAAGGAGGTGGAGTGGAAGATGTTGGGGGAGATGACTTCTTTAATTACGAAAGGTACTACGCCAAAAACATTTACAAAAAGTGGAATTTCATTTGTAAAAACAGAAGCATTTGATGGTTCAAGAATCGATAGGTCTAAACTATCTTATGTTGATGAAATTACACACCAAACATTTTTAAAGCGTTCTATTCTTGAAGCTAATGATATTTTATTTACAATAGCAGGTGCAACTATTGGTAAAATTGCAATTGTAACCGAAGACATTTTACCAGCGAATACTAATCAGGCACTTGCAATAATTCGTTTAAATGAAGGAGTGAACAGAAAATATATTTTCTACATTCTTAAATCTGATTATATGCGTATTTACATAAATCAATGTGCTAAAAGTTCGGCACAGCCAAATTTAAATTTACAGCAATTAAATGAGTTTCAAATCCCAATTCCACCCCTTCCCGAGCAACAAAGAATAGTTGATATATTAGATAAATTCGATGCTTTGGTAAACGACATTTCTATTGGTTTACCTGCCGAAATAGAGGCGCGGCGCAAGCAGTATGAGTATTACAGAGGTCGGTTGTTATCATTTAAATCATTATAAAACAACCTACTACAATGTTTTACTTAGGGGCTGCTGAAAAACACTCAACACTTTCTGCACCAGTAATTTATTCGCACTAAACTGC
>CAZJYL010000194.1:0-5249 GCA_964550265.1 uncultured Bacteroidaceae bacterium | reverse complement strand
ACCCAAACAGGCTAATATTTTTTATTATCCAATAATACCAAATCAACTTCGCCCTCATTTCGGCCTTCTTTCCAACGGGCATAGGCCAGGTCTAATTTTTCACGATGCATCCATTGTGATAAAACGGCTGTTTCTATCATGTTTCCCATTTCGATATCAGTTTCGCTTATCGGTGAAAACAAAGCTGTTCGTAATGATGGATTCGTTAAATATACTTTGAAACTAGTTACTCGTTTTAATCGTTTGGCATTTACATCGACCTTGTTTAATACTTTAATCAAGAAGGCTGCTTCTAAATACTCTAAATATTTTTTTAGCGTATCTTTTTGAATACCACTTTCATGGCTCATTTTTTCATATGAGAATTCATTAGCGGAGTTATATGCTATGTGTGTGAAAAATTTGTTTAATTGTTGAACATCCTTTATTCCGTATAAACTTGGTAAATCTCTTAATAATACTTTGTCAACAATATCGTTTTTTATATATCGCCCCATATCACTTTGTATTCTTTCGCTTAATACCACTTCCGGATAACCTCCAAAGTTTATATAATGTATAAATTCTTTATTAAAGGTTTTTATGTCGTGTGCAAGATAGTATGATATTTCACTGTTTCCATAATTTATTTTACCATTATAAACCAGGTGGTTCATGCCTTTAAGATGAATATACTCTTGAAAAGTAAGGGGTGGTAACATAAAATCAGTAAACCTACCGGCTCCACTTTCTGTACTATGCCATTTTAAAGCAGCTGCAGCAGACCCTGACACAATAAACTTGGTATCAGAATATGTGTCAACAAGTACTTTCAGATGTCGTTCCCAATCCTTGAGATATTGTATTTCATCAAAAAAAACATAGCATCCATTTAAGTTTTCCTGATTGAGAGATTGCTTACAGAGACTTAAAATATCTTCTAAACTTAAATGTATATAGATTGGATTGTCGATGCCCACAAAAAATATTTTCTGAGGGTTTATTTTTTCATTTATTAACTGCTGAATACTATGAAAAATCATAACGGTTTTACCCACACGTCTAGGACCCATAAGCACTAAGGCTCTTCGCACTTTTTTTTCGACTACGTTAGGATAAAACAAGTCAAAATACAAACGTTTAGACATTGAATTATAGGTCTCGGGTATTTGTTTATTTACCCACCAAGGATTTTCATATCGCAAACGTTCAATGATTTTTTCTGTTGGAATAAGACTTGATGTATTCATCATTTTGATTTATTTGTACAAATATAGTTAAAATAAATAGATTATAAACATCTTATTTGGTAAATATTGTTAAAAATAAGCAAATTTTTATATTCAAAAGGTTTATTTAAATCAAAAAAACATTGGTTTTATCATGGATTGATTATAATTATGCATAACATTTGACTTATTTGATAAATACAGCACCCAAACTTTCTTCCCATTACAAAAGTATTATTTATAAATATTCAGTTTTAAACTAATCTGAAATATCCGCACCATACCGAAGTTAAAACGAAATAGCTTAAGCAGTTTATGAAATAATCGAACAAATATTCGGATTTGTTTATGAAAGGTATCCCCTTGTGTTTAAATTTTAATTATATTTGTAATATATATGTAATCAATTACTTCTAACACAATAATAATGAAAAAGATTTTAATAATTTCCATCCTCTTGTTATCTGCAAGTTTCATTTTTGCGCAGGGCGCATGGCAAATGATTGGCTACAAATTCATTGACGGCACAAAATCGAGCGAAAAACTATTGATGGGCACATCTGATTATATGGTTGATGTAATAAAATACAGTGGAGACAAGGGTAGCATTGTGATTACGTCAAAACGTAACGATAAGAGTTCAGGTAAGTTGTTAGCCGAAGTAACGTACAAAGTTACATGGACAGACCCGCAAAGTACTATCTTTCCGGGTGATATCATTCGCATGAATTATTCGCGCCAAACAATCACCTCTGTAAGCTGGAAGCCCGAACATCAATCGGTCAAATTTGAACAAGGGCTGTATGGTGTTTATCTGGCAAATACTGACGGCGAAATTTATTTCGGCAAAGATTTCAGTTCGCAAATTTCCAGCCAGAAAGCCATTGAGAAAGGAAATAAAGACAAGGAAATAAAAAAGGTGATTGTTTATATGGGCTGCGGATTTTATGCAGAATATTCATACCAATGGAATCCGGCGATTAAAAGATAAAATATCACCGAAATAACTTACAAAACTGCACCCATAGGCAATAAACCCAGGCGGTGGCTTCAATGACATATTTTATGCGCAGCTATGTATTGGCGTATCTTTCAGCCTGTCTGGTTTGCTTTTTTTACTATGTTCACAAATACAAATCGTATAATTTCCGACAGTTAATTAAACGAAACCTCAAAATAATTAAATTACTCTGTTTTTTCTGTCCGGAAACAACAAGGAAAACAGGAATGCAAGTGCAAGAGAAAAAACAAAAGAGGTTAATCTTTCGCTTATTCCGGTTGGGTCGGCAAAAAATATTTTCCAGATAATAGCTCCTGATGTTCCGCTTATAAGCGATGCAAAAACGCCGGCAGTACTAAATTTTTTCCAAAATATCAAAAGCAGCAATGCAGGTCCGAAACTGGAGCCTATTCCTGCCCAGGCATAGGACACCAGGCCGTAAACAGTGTCCGACATAAACATTCCCGTTAAAAGTGCCACTATGCCCACCACTATAATAATAAGTCTGTGAATCAATAGTTTCGAAACCGAAAAAGATTTTTTCTTTTTGATAATATTTGGGCCAATGTCTTCTGTAATACAAGAAGTGCAAACCATTAACTGGCTTGCAGCTGTTGACATCATTGCCGACACTGTGCCGGATAAAAGAATTCCGGCCATAACGGGAGTAACCAGATATGAAACCATTACAGGGAGCAGTTTTTCGCAATCTTCATTAAGAGCCTGAATATCTCCACCCACAAAGAAGCCATTGTTGAGCAGAACAAATCCGGTTACTCCCATAAGAATAGCACCCAGATAAGCCAGTATTGTCCAGATTGAGGCAACACTACGCGCTATTTTTACTTGTTTTCTGTTGGTAATAGCCATCATTCTGGCAAGTAAGTGAGGCTGACCCGTATATCCCAAAGCCCAGCTGAGACCGCTTAAAATAAGCAGCCATGCGGAACTGTTGCTTTTGTATGAATAAAGCGACAAAAATTTCGGCTCAGCCAGTTTGATAGACTGAGCAATGTTTATGTCAAGGCTAATTATTACAAGCAGTGCCACTATAGGTATAACAATGATGGAAAAGAACATCAGTATTGCCTGAAACACATCGATGGCAACAACAGTAATAAAGCCTCCAAGCATGGTATAGGCAATAATAATGACGGCTGAAATCAAACTGCCCGATGTTTCGGACAGACCAAAGGTCATAAAAAGCACTTTGCCGGCACCACTAAACTGGGCAGCAATATAAAAAAGAAAGAAAAATATAATTATTACAGATGAAAGCATTTGAATGCCAAAAGCATGCTGCGGAAATCGTTTGGCAAAGAGAGAAGGAATCGTGTTGGCAGAATTATCTATACTAAGTTTTCGCAAACGGTCTGCCATAACCCACCAAATAAACAAAATACCGATAACGCATCCCAGCGCAACCCATATTGCAGTAAGACCCTGAGCAAATGCCAATCCTGTTAAGCCAAGCAAAAGCCATGATGATTCGCCCGCAGCCCTTTCCGATAATGCCAATGCAAATCCCGGAATTTTTCGGCCACCCATTACAAAATCGTCACTCGATTTGGATTTTTTTGAAAAATAAACAGCTAATGCTATAATGATTGCGATATAAATTATAAATACTGCTATCATATCGGTAATTAATTTTCATTTACATATACCGGATGTTTTTCGTTGTATTTAAGCAGGAAGAAGTATATCATTTTTCTTTTCTTTTTTGATGCTTCCAATTCCTTAAACAATTCAATATCGTTTGCCTGCAAAAAGATTTTTAAATTTTTATAACAAAACTCAAAACTTTTTCCGCTATTCCACTCCATAACCAGTTCCCTGTTGCTTATTCTTCGGTTGGGCATGGTGGAATAAGGGTTAAAGGGGTCGTAGAATGCAGGATCGTAATATCTCATTTCAATAACAAAATAATGAATTAATGCCCCTATAACCTGCAGACGAAAGTATCTGTTGTTGTATCCCTGATTAATAAACACATTTTGGTTTAAGCAGTACCCCCATGGATTTTTTACTTCACAGTCATATTTTTTTGAAGAGTCAGAACACATAACATAAAGATAAGATGCCTCTCCGCGATATTTAATTTCGAAGTCCTCATAATTTGGTCTGTTGTTTTTGAAATCGTTGAAAGTGAGATAAACCCCGTCGTTGAATTTAAAATCGGGATAGACTTTATAGTAAGTCGTTTGCGCAATACAGCAAAAGAAATATAAATTTGAAAAGACAGCAAATGCTATTAACTTTTTCATTTGATTTTGGCCATAAATTTATCAACATCAATAATTGCTCTGGTATGGGTGCCTGAGCCCGCAACGCCTTTTTCGTCTTCAACTTTTACGCTGAATTTAAGCAGTTTGCCGTTTATTTCTATCAAGGTGGCAGTACATTTAATTTTATAGCCAATGGGAGTAGCCTTGTCGTGAGTAATATCAATCGCTGTTCCAACGGTATTAAAAGGTGCCTGTAAATGAAAATTCGCAAGCTCCATACAGGTTTTTTCCATAAAAGCTATCATGGCTGGGGTAGCCAAAACATCTACCATTCCTGAGCCATAATTGTTGGCTGAGTCCGATTGCAAAACTATTTTTTCCAAGGTATGGCTGATTCCAACTTGCAGCATATTAATTTTGGTTTTTAAAATTAAAAATAATTTCCTGTTCAATGTCAGGGTGCAGGCTTTGTGCTACCGGACACATTTTTGCGGTATTGCGTATAATTTGCTTTTCTTTTTCGGAATAGTTAAAATCGGGAAAGTAGATTTCAATTCTGATTTTAACAATTCGTCTGGGATTTGTGCCCATAAATTTTTCGACATTGGCTTTTGCGCCATCAATGGAAAAACCTGAACTTTGTCCGACAATACCCATTATTGTAAGCATACACGATGCCAGCGAGGTGGCTACAAGGTCGGTAGGCGAAAATCTATCGCCTTTACCGTTATTATCTGTGGGAGCATCGGTTTCAATCTGCGAATTAGAGTTAATATGTTCACAAATTGTTCTTAATTCACCTACATATTGCAC
>CAZJYL010000193.1:0-5250 GCA_964550265.1 uncultured Bacteroidaceae bacterium | reverse complement strand
ATTGAGGCGGGTGAATATGAATTTGGAACATCCACAATTGAAATAATGACGGTTGATGAGTTAATTGATAAAGCGATAGTTTCGGCACGCGAAATATCCAATAATATTATGCCCAGCATTTTATTGGATTTTGGATTACCTGCTGCAGTTAAAGATTTTTGTAACTACATAAACAATACAAATTCAGTAAAGATAAAGCTTGATACAAGTCAATATAAATTAACGGGAACGCGGATAGAAGAGACTGTTTTGTTTCAGGCAACTAAAGAGTTGGTTAATAACTCATTAAAACATTCTCAGGCATCCAATATCGAAATATTTCTGGAGAGCCACGACAATCAGGTTAACTTGTATTATAAAGACGATGGCGTTGGATTTGAGGTTGAAGAAAAACTTGCACAGCCAACGGGGTTAGGGTTAAATAATATTATAAATAAAGTTAAAACCATTAATGGGCGTTGTTTGATTAAAAGCGCCCCAAATGAGGGAATGAGCATATTAATAACTGTAAACGTAAAATAACAAAGGATGGACATTATTCGTGTTATAATTGCAGATGATCATGAGATTTTTCGTAAAGGTTTAAGAATTATTCTTAACGAGCTTGATGAAGTAAAAGTGATTGCCGAAGCCCAGAATGGCAATGAGGTATTTGAAATTCTGAAGCATCAGAATGCCGATTTAATATTAATGGATATAAGGATGCCTGTTATGGATGGAATTGAGGCTACAAAAAAGATGACAGAAAAATATCCTGATATAAAAGTTATTGCCCTTACAATGTTTGAAGAAATCAGCTATTTTAATCAAATGATTGAAGCCGGTGCACAAGGATTTTTGCTTAAAAAAACAAATAAAGACGAATTGCAGCGGGCCATTAATTTAGTAATTGAGGGAGAAAATTATTTTTCCGAAGAATTTATAAGCAATGTAAATAGAAATATAAGGCCATCATCCAGAATTGCAAATATAGAATTGACAGAACGCGAACAAGAAGTCCTGGAATTAATTTGTAAAGGAATGTCTAATGCAGAAATATCAAAATATTTAGGCGTTAGCGCAAGAACAATTGATGGGCATAGGGCTCATTTACTAGAAAAAACAGGAGCTAAAAACTCACCACATTTGGTAATGTATGCCATAAAAAACGGCCTTATAAAAGCATAAGTTATAAAACGGGAAAATGCCACACCTGAATCTTTAAGTGGAGCTGGCGGGGGTCGAACCCGCGTCCAAACAGCGGACAATAAAACTTTCTACATGCTTAGTTTCTGCTTATTTTTAGTGTACAAACCGGAGAGAAACAAATCCTATCTGTACCTTATCCTTTAAAAATTTTAGCAGAAAACAAAAGGAATGTTGTTCTGCGATTCCGACA
This sequence comes from uncultured Bacteroidaceae bacterium, assembly GCA_964550265.1. Classification (GTDB taxonomy): domain Bacteria; phylum Bacteroidota; class Bacteroidia; order Bacteroidales; family DTU049; genus GWF2-43-63. Next base: position 3,872 of record CAZJYL010000193.1, on the reverse strand, counting down.
TTTTCGGTGCCTCAATTCAGACGCGGTCGGTCAGCGCTTCTGAGGAGACAAATGGGGCCTAAACCTTCCGCTTAGGCAGCCATTGCGAACGAATTTTCGTTGCCAGTTATTATAAATTTGCCCGTAGTTTTTACGGAGAATACGCGCTGCCTCCGGCATGCTTATTTTACCACCTCTACTGCTGTCAAAACCAATACAGCCCCATAAATTAAGCTTTGCAAAGGTAATAAAAATAAACTATAGTAATTTGAAATTTTCGCAGAACAAGTTATTAAAGCTAAAATTCATACAACATATTTCAATTTCATATATCTATTCTTTAATAACGACTTACCATATTTGGGTATTTTCTCTTTACGCATGTTTTTAAGTTTGTAAAAAAACAATTTTTAGAGCAATAACACTTTTTTGATTTAATTGAAAAAACGTATTAATTTTTTAAGAGATTAAGCCAATTAGTAAAAACATTTTGTAATTATATTATAATTTGTGATATTTGTAAAAATTATAAAATCATGATAAAAGTTAACGAATATTATAATGGAGCCGTTAAATCAATGGCTGTTGAAAACAAAATCGGAAATTTTACTGTTGGAGTTATTGAGGCGGGTGAATATGAATTTGGAACATCCACAATTGAAATAATGACGGTTGTTTGCGGCGAAATAGAAGCAATGCTTAGTGGTGAAAATGAATTCAAAGTTTATAAGCCATTTGAATCCTTTCGTATTGAAAAAGGAGATAAATTCAAAATGCGGGTTGCCAATACTTCCTCTTACCGTTGTGAATATATTTAAGCACAATGTCGTCTGCTCCATCTAAATATGATAATATTTATGTTGGCTTTTCTTTTTGGCTAGCCGATAAAATACATGGAGATATTATATCTCCGGAGATGTGGAGTTTGCTTTTAACCATTGAAAAATCCCGTTCTCTCAGTGATGCAGCGCGTAAAATGGGAATAAGTTATCGAAAAGCATGGGATATGGTAAGGCGTTGTGAAGAAGCTCTTGGATTTAACTTGTTTATTAAATCACGCGGAGGGCGCGATGGCGGTATTACCACGCTTTCTGCAGATGGAGAAGAATTGGTGGCTGCATATCATAATTTGATTAAGAATATAGAGCCGGTGTTTGAACAACACATTAAATTATTTAAACGCACTTTGAAAGGAAAAAGAATCTGATTTCGAATTGTTGTAGTTTAAATAAATATTAATTAAAAAAACATTACAACTTTATAATTATGTGCTTTATGCACATTCGTCGTTTGTTTCATATACATGGAATAAAACGTTAACATAAAAAATCAGCCATAATATTATTATGGCTGATAAAAATATTCAATAAAACTATTTTAATTAATACTTTACTCTTTGATTAATTTTATTTTCACAGCTACATCTTCATCCTTTTCATTTTTTGCAATTTCAAATTGCACCTCATCACCTACTTTTAGTTCTGTTATGTCTGCGTTCATCAAAGAGTGAAAGTGGAAAAACAAATTGTTGGGCGGATATTTAATAAATCCATAACCATTTTTCAATGAAAGAATGCTGGATGTTCGCTCAATTCCATCACCTACCAATTCAATAAAATCATCATTTTCATAAAGTTCAAATTCCTTTTTCTCCGATCTGGGTACAAATAAACCATTAATAGTAGGGTTGGATGCAAAATCCGGATCTTCTATTAAGTCGTGCATTGACACGGGATAGGTGATTTCTCTGAGCAAATCCTGTGAAGTACGTGTCATTTTTTGCTGACCAAAATCATCAACAAATTCAAAATCCCAGCTTATCAGCATAACTTTTGTCCCCTGTGCATTGACTTTTCTTACAAGAGGAACATAATCTCCGTCACTTGCAATTAGAACAATAACGTCAAAATGGCGGCTCATATTAAGGTCGTATGCATCTAATGTTAGCCATACCTCAATGCCTTTTTCCATTTTAACACCCTGTACCGTTCTAACAGGGAAATAATGAGTTGTAATGCCTTCCGACATTAAAATATCGTCAAACAAACGGTCAAAATACAATTGATTTCCTTTCAGGCTTGCTTCTTTTGCGCTTGGTCTGCTACGGAAATAATGTGCATCAACTATTTGACAATATTGTGGGTCAATTCCTTCTTCTTGGCCAACATATTGGCGAATAAAATTATGTAATCCGCTAATACTAATCCTGCTTTGGCGTTCATGGACGTAATTATAATAATTGCTTACATGCAAAAAATAATTTCCATCATAAAATACGCCAATACGAACTAAATTTGTCTTACGATCCTGATTCATGATAATTTTTATTTAATAATTATATTTTTAGGCAGCAAATATACAATAAATTAATAGAAAACATTAATTAAACTGATGTATATTAGTGTTTGAGTTTACTCCCTCCCCAAATTTTATAACTATTTTTAATTTTAGCCATTTGTTAAACTTATTCGAGTATTGTAAAATATCGGCATTTAATATGCTGAATATTTATGTATACCTCATTTATTTATTTAATCTTAACTGAAAGCCATTCTTCCAATTTTGCTATTATCTCGTTATGTAAATCGTCAGGCATATCACTAATGCGCACATTGTGGCAGTTGTTTTTATCCATGGCAAAAATTACGTTTTTATTATTGCCACACACGGCCGCTGTTGCGCTCCACGGGTCATCTTCGCCATAAATGAAAATAATATTTTTTGCATCAGTCTTAATGTAATCTCTGACAAAATCAAGCATGTCGGGATTATAATTTATTTGGGCACTTTTTGGCACTAAAATTTTATTACTTATGTAGTCAGAGTTAATTGAAAGCAAATTCCCTAAGCCTAAAGTATCGTAACCATAATAGCCAACCTCATTGTATGCTTGAACAAAGAATGCACCTGTTTTACGTTGGTCATGTATCCCATAGGTTGTTGGCTCAATAATCTTTTTTAAGTGTTTGTACAATGTAGCAGGCTTGGAATCTGCTGCCGGAATTGCTGCCGTATTACCGCAATATTGAAAAAAAGCAAATGGATATTCAACCACCATATAGTCAAGTGTGCTGTCTAAACTCATCAACAGGGTGTCATGTGCATTTTTTATATCTATAGAAATATACTTTTTCATATCGTTTCTGTTTTTTAAAACAGCTCGCTGAAATTCCAGAATCTTACGTCTTACCGAATCAGTACCAATTGTTTTTAAATACGAAATACAGCGCGGATCTTCGTCGGCTATGGTAAATGGGGCCACATAAGAAACCGTTGCTTCAACATCATCCGGATATAATGCACGATGATAAACACATGTGCTACCACCTTTACTGGCTCCTGTTGTTACCCATTTCCCTTTATAAAACGGTTTAATCATGCTTATAATTTTATGATGATCGGCTGCAGCCTGCATAACAGTTAGGTATTCCCACGGACAACCTTCAGGAATGCTTTTACCGAAAAATCTATGTTCAATTACTATTTGATTAGCGTTGAGAAGTGATGTGAGCTCTTCGATATACCAGGAGAGTTTGGCATGTTCAGCAGAATAACCTTCGGTAACCAATACTGTAGGAGCATCAAAACTGCGATGGGTAATAAAAACACGTTGTGTAAAAAATCCCTTACTTTCATCAGTATGGTCGATTGGCATTTTAACATTTAAAATATAAGATTCTGAATAGCCATTTACAGCAGCCTTATCAAAAATTTCAACTCCCTCAATATTTTTGAGTAAAGATTTTAATTCCTGTGCTTTGGATTGAATACAAAAAACAAAAAGTATAGAAATTGAAACTAAAAATATTTTTTTCATTTGAGTAATTTTTGCAATTATACAAAATAATTGATTTTTATAAGTATGTAATAGATGAAAAACCATTATGTTTGTA
>CAZJYL010000192.1:0-5287 GCA_964550265.1 uncultured Bacteroidaceae bacterium | reverse complement strand
AGAAGATACAGAGCTCCATAATTCCTCAATCTGCATACCGCTTTGAAATTTTCTGAACGAAAACAATGCTATCCATGCTATTGCTGCGCTAAAAAGATCGCAAACAACATATCGGATTGTTTGTCTTGTTCTGTTCAACTTCATTTGGCATGAATTAATTTGACATTATCTAAATATGCTCTTGCTTCACTCATCCCATTTGGTAAAACCATTCTGAAAAAGAAATAAAAGCTGTTGGCATTATACTCTCTTGAAACAACCGGAGTTAAATTTACATAAGCCTTTTTCCATGTGGTTGTTTCATTAAAAACTACTATGGGGTGATATACCAAATAGCCATTGGTGTTAGAAATAACTCCAACAATCAGTGGGGCATCAGTTTTAAAATTCATCTCCAAAAACACGTAAGCACCCGATTGTGGCAGCACATAAGACATGTTTGATCTTACATCTATAGTGTCGTGTTTTGTATCAACAGCCATTAATCCGCTAAATGCACCCTCAAACACATCCGACGGATCCGAAGTGCGTAGCATCACTGTGTCGCTGAACGAGGTGCTGTTTATTGTCATACCTGCATCTTCGAATCCTTCAATGACTTTAAAATCCAGATTGTCATTATATTTAGATGAAGGCTGTATAAATGTAACCGAGTCTTTTGTCAGATTAATGGTGGTTTCCCATGGTTTAACAAACGGATACATTGCGCGGGTATTGGAAATGCCGTTTAATTTGATTCCCGGATAAATTTTAATGTTATGCTTTCCGTCTTTTAGTATTGGAAAAGTTAAAGGCAATTCAAAAGCGCCTATTTTTTCATCATCAACAAAAACCCATGCATCAACAAAATTTTGATTATTGCTACCCTCTATAGAGGATGTTGAAAATGAAACAGAATCAATTTTAATAAACGAAGGGATTTCTTCGGAAGGATTTATCCAATTGCACGAAGATGCAATCAGAGCAATAACGACAAGAGATGTAAAAAATAACTTCATGATGCAATGTTCCCTCAGAAACGACAAAAATGCCGGATTAGTATATAGGTTGAAAAATTTTATGAAAAAAAGTAAAGAGACTCGTCAATTTGCTCCATAACTTTATATGCAACCTCCAAAGCTGTGTAGCCATCAAGAATGCCTACGGGTGTTGGCTCGTTTTTTACGATTGAATCATGAAATTTGACGAGTTCCATTTTTATGGCATTGGAGGGTTCGATTTGTGGATTTTCTATGTGAATTTGTTTTTTGGCAGAGCCATTGCCCGGATCAATTACCATGGCAAAAGGAGATAAATTGTCTTCGTTTTCCACATCGCTCATACGTATTATCTCGGTTTTTTTATCCAAAAAGTCAACACTTATATATGCGTCTTTTTGAAAAATCCGGCTTTTTCGCATGTTTTTCAGTGAAATCCGGCTGGCTGTTAAATTGGCAACGGCACCATTGTCAAATTCTATACGTGCGTTTGCTATATCGGGAGTATTGCTGACGACGGGAACGCCGCTGGCACTCACCTTTCTGACGTTCGATTTAACTATGCTAAGCACAATGTCAATATCGTGTATCATCAAGTCCAGAACAACCGGAACATCGGTGCCGCGCGGATTGAATTGCGCCAGCCTATGTGTTTCGATGAACACAGGTTTGTTTATAAAAGACTGTGCCGCCAGAAATGCAGGATTGAATCTTTCTACATGACCGACCTGAATTTTAACATTCGCCTCGCGACTGAGATTAACCAATGCGGAGGCTTCGCTTAAAGTTGTCACAATCGGTTTTTCAATAAAAACATGTTTGAAATTCCGTAATGCGAATGCAGCACTTTCGTAATGCGCAATAGTTGGAGTTACTATATCAACTGCATCAACTGAGTTGATAAGTTCGTCACGTGATTCAAAATATTTTATTCCAAATTCATTTTCAACGGATTTTGCTATATCGGCATCAATGTCGTAAAAACCCACCAGTTCAAAAATATCAAGCTCTTTTAAACATTTAATATGTATTTTACCAAGATGTCCGGCTCCAAGTACTCCGATGCGCAACATAGCAATTGATTTTATTAATATTTAGCAAAAGTAGATATAAAAAAATTAGAATTTTAGTAATTTTGTTTAACTTTTAACACATCATTTGTTAATTTCTTGATTTGTGATTAATTTTAAAGGGAAATTGCTCGAAGATAATTACCGCCACAAAGGGTTGCGCAAAAAACTGGTTGCTGAGTTGGAACAAAAAGGCATTACTGACCGACGCATATTGGATGCCATTGGCAAAATACCAAGGCATTATTTTATGGACAGCAGCTTTGTTGAATTTGCTTATGTTGACAAAGCTTTTCCTATCGGCGAAGACCAAACGATAAGCCAGCCATATACTGTTGCTTTTCAAAGTCAACTACTGCAAATAAAACCATTGATGAAGGTTCTTGAAATCGGAACGGGTTCGGGATATCAGGCAATTGTATTGATGGAACTCGGAGCAAAAGTGTTTTCTATAGAAAGAGTTAAGGCGCTATATGATAAAACAAAGGAATTTTTACCTGCAATTGGCTATAAGCCCAAGCTCTTTTATGGCGATGGTTATAAAGGATTACCTACTTATGCGCCTTTTGACCGAATAATTGTTACGGCAGCTGCTCCTTTTGTTCCCGAAGCTCTTTTGAAGCAACTTAAAACAGGAAGAATTCTGGTAATACCTGTTGGTGATTCTGCGGGTGTACAAACCATGAAGACTTTTACCCGAACCGACGAAGAATCTTTTATAGAAGAAAATCATGGTCTTTTCCGTTTTGTGCCAATGGTTGAAAATAAACGAAAATAGAAACTTCAACAAAGCCCATGTAATTACATATCAATACTTATTTAAAAGTATTTATTTAAAATTAATTTTAAATAAAACATTTTATTTGTAAAGACATTATATTTGTAAAAAATATTCAACATGAAAAAATTTTTTATCCTCATTGCTGTTTTAATGCCATTTTATTCATTCTCTCAAATTACTCTGGGAGCCGGAGATTTTCCCTCTGCGGGAGACTCCTATGTGGTTAGCATTATGAATGATTTAGGCTCCTTTGATTTTGCTGCTACAGGCGAAGGATATGTCTGGGATTTTTCTGGTTTAGTACCTCAGCTTCAGGATACAGTAAAATTTATTTCGGCTTCAAGCACCTCATTGCCAATTACTTATATTGGAGCTTTTAATAATTTTCTAACAGACCCAGAACATGATGCCGATGTGGCCAATTATCAGTCTTTCGATATTCCTGTTCCTATGGTTAGCATAGAGGATTATTATGCATTTTATAAGATTCAGACAGATGCTTTTATTCAGGTGGGTGTTGGAATAAAAATTAATTCGGCTCCACTTCCCGTACTTTATAATCCTACTGATACAATTATTACCTTTCCGGTTTCCTATGGAAATATGGATACTTGTTATTCGGCTTTCAACACCAATATTCCAACCATCGGATATTTCGGAGAGCAAAGAACGCGATATAATTTAGTTGACGGATGGGGCACTGTTACAACTCCTTATGGCACATTTAGTGCTTTAAGAATACAAAGCTACAGCGAAATTCACGATTCATTACATTACGAACAGGTTGGCATGAGTATGCCTATTGACCGTACCGAAACAGAATACAAATGGTATGCAAAAAATTATTCGATACCTGTTCTCAATGTTGTTGTTCGCGAAGGCATGAATTCCACGGCTACGGTAACTTATATTGATTCCATACGTCATCTGTCTTTAAATGAATATAAAGTATCAGACCTAAATATATATCCAAATCCATCAACAGACCATTTTTATATTGATGTTAATGAGAACTTCTTCCCGTTAGACCTGAATATTTGTGATATGACAGGGCGTACAATAATGAGGTCAGAAATTCACAATAATAAAATTGATGTTTCGCAACTTCCAAAAGGTATTTATTTCTTATCTGTTACGGGTACAGGATTACATGCATCCACACGCATAATAATTCAATAACCTTATATTGCCTGTCTGAAATTATAGGGGCAAGTGTTGTTCTTAATTTAGTTTTAAGTTTTGTCAAAAATCATCAAACAGCCTGCCGTCACTGGTCGGGCGCTTTTTGCCTAAATGATTATATGCCAAGGGAGTTACTTCCCGCCCGCGCGGCGTACGCATTAAATATCCCTGCTGAATCAGAAATGGCTCATAAACCTCCTCGATGGTACCTGCGTCTTCGCCAACTGCAGTAGCTATGGTGGTAAGGCCTACCGGACCGCCTTTAAATTTACCGATTATGGTTTCCAAAATTCGGATATCCATTTCGTCTAAACCGTTTTTGTCAATATTTAGTGCACTTAAAGCATATTCGGTAATAGGTAAATCTATATTTCCGTCACCTTTAATTTGTGCAAAATCACGGACACGGCGCAAAAGTAAGTTGGCAATACGTGGTGTTCCGCGGCTACGACGCGCAATTTCGGCCGAAGCCTTATCGTCAATGCTGATTTTCAGGATACCGGCAGAGCGGATAATGATACGCTGCATAGTATCTGTATCGTAATAATCGAGGCGTGAATTAATGCCAAAGCGAGACCTGAGCGGTGCTGTTAAAAGTCCGCTACGTGTGGTGGCACCTATAAGGGTAAAAGGATTTATCTTTATTTGAACACTGCGCGCATTAGGCCCGGTTTCAATCATTATGTCAATTCTAAAGTCTTCCATGGCAGAATAGAGATATTCTTCCACCACTGTGCTTAATCTGTGAATTTCATCAATAAAAAGAACATCATTAGGCTCTAAAGAAGTTAATAATCCAGCCAAATCTCCGGGCTTTTCAATTACAGGTCCGCTGGTGATTTTAATATTGACTCCCATTTCGTTGGCCAGAATATGAGACAAAGTTGTTTTGCCAAGCCCGGGCGGTCCGTGCAAAAGAGTGTGATCCAGAGCTTCACCTCGTTGTTTGGCGGCACGAACAAAAACTATTAAATTGTCAACAACTTGTTTTTGACCCATGAATTCATGAAAATCCCCGGGACGCAAGGCGCTTTCAATCTCACGTTCGGTTTGAGTCATGGCACTCCCTTTCGGGTCAAGATTAGGATTAATTTCGCTCATGTTGCAAAGTTAATGAATTACAATATATGTATTGCAATTATTAAAAATCTAAAATGCCTTAAAAAAAGAGTTCGCTTTTAAAGCGAACTCAAAGGTTTAAAAAAAGCACCGAAAAGATTATATATAGGGTTACGGGATTGTTGATATAAAGTTAACTTATTAACATACTTGTTTTC
>CAZJYL010000191.1:0-5293 GCA_964550265.1 uncultured Bacteroidaceae bacterium | reverse complement strand
AGCCAGAGAAATGGGTGTTTTGGTCGGACCGGGCAGGGGAAGCGCAGCAGGCTCAATTGTAGCATACGGACTTGGAATTACCAATATAGATCCGATAAAATACAACTTGCTTTTTGAAAGATTTTTAAATCCTGATCGAATTTCCATGCCTGATATTGATGTTGACTTTGATGATTACGGGCGCGATTCGGTTATTGAATATGTTATAAATCAATATGGTGCTGACAGGGTAAGTCAAATAATAACCTTTGGAAAGCTTGGCCCAAAGTCTTCCATTCGCGACGTGGCTCGTGTTATGGGCGTTGAACTGGCCTTGGCCAATCGTGTTGCAAAACTGGTTCCCGAAGGACCAAAAATAACTTTTAATGATGCAATGAAGGATAAAGACTTTATTGATATTTATAACAGCAATCCCGATGTAAAAAAAGTTGTTGATATTGCACGCACTCTTGACGGTAATGTTCGTAGCACTGGTGTGCATGCATGCGGAGTGATAATAGGCAGAGAAGATCTTTCCAACTACGTGCCTATGGCCCGTGCCAAGGATTCTATATTGCCATTGGTGCAATACGAGGGAGGAATAGTGGAAAAGGCCGGATTGCTTAAAATGGATTTTTTAGGTTTAAAAACACTGTCTATTATTAAGGATTCTCTTGATTTAATAAAGGAAATACATGGTGTAAATATAGATATTGATACAATATCGCACGAAGACGAAAAAACTTTCAGTTTATATCAAAAAGGTGAAACCATTGGCACATTCCAGTTTGAATCTGAAGGAATGAGATCCTGGCTGAAAAAACTCAAGCCAACACATATTGAAGATTTAATTGCAATGAATGCTTTGTTCAGACCGGGTCCAATGGGTTTTATTCCAAATTTCATTTCGCGTAAGCACGGTACTCAAAAAGTTGAATATCCTCATCCTCTTGCCGAGCCTGTATTAAAGGATACTTACGGAATTATGATTTATCAGGAACAAATCATGCTTCTGTCGCAGCGACTTGCTAACTTCAGTAAAGGAAAAGCCGATGAGTTGAGGAAAGCAATGGGTAAAAAAATAATGAGTATAATAGACCGTTTGCGCGGCGAATTTGTTGAAGGTGCCAAGGCCAATGGTATAGATAAGGCACTTGCTAACGAAATTTATGACACGATGGCTAAGTTTGGCGAATACGGTTTTAACAAATCGCATTCTGCCGCATATACTGTGTTGGCCTATCAAACAGCCTGGTTAAAAGCCAATTATCCGGCTGAATATATGGCTGCCGTATTAGGTCATAATCTCAACGATTTAAAAAAGGTAACCTTTTATATAAATGAATGTCGCAGAATGGGCATTGCAGTATTGGGTCCCGATGTAAACGAAAGTCATCTGAAATTTTCGGTAAATTCTTCAAATCAGATTCGTTTCGGCTTGGCTGCTCTTAAAAATGTTGGTGAATCGGCTGCCCAATCCATTATTGATGAAAGAAAACTTAATGGCAACTATGTTGATGTAAGCGATTTTTTCAAAAGAAATAATTTCAGAAACGTTAATAAACGCGCTTTGGAATCACTTGCAATGGCAGGCTGTTTTGATAATTTAAATTCACATAGGGCTCAATTTTTTCAGGTTGACAATGAAGGGGTTGTATTGTTAGAAAAAATGATAAAATATGCAACTCAAATTCAGGAAAAAATGAATTCACAGCAAATATCCCTGTTTGGAGATGATGAAGAAGTTTCGTTTGCTGTCATAGATTTACCCGATTGTCAACGATGGAACCACGATGATATTTTGGCTAAAGAGCTCGATATGGCCGGATTTTACATTAGCGGGCATCCCCTTGATGAATTTAACAGCGAAGTATTGGCGTTTAGTACCCATCAAATTCAGGAAATAGTAGAAAATATTGATTTAATGAAAGTGGGTACCGATATTTTATTTTCGGGAGTGGTTAAAGATGTTCAGGAACGCCGCGACAAAAACGATAATTTATATTTGTCTTTTATTTTATTTGATTATTCCGATGAAATAATCTTACGGGTTTTCAAGGATGATTATGTAAAGTTTAAGCCAATACTTGAGAACGGGCAAAAAGTATTTGTTTATGCCAAAGTAGATGGCGGATTTTTTGGTCGTTCAACTGATTCTCGCGAACTTAGATTGCAAAGTATTTCAAAATTGGCAGGATATTTCGACCAAAAAATAAGTTCTGTTTTGTTTCATGTACCTTTTGCTGATATTTCAAATGAATTCACTGCCAGAATAGAAAAAATAATTCAGGAAAATCAGGGCAATATATTAATCAAATTTTTATTGCTCGATCCCGAAAACAAAGAAGTTGTTAAATTGTCAAATCCATATTTAAAAACGGATTTAAAAGGTATTCTTTCTTTGATTGAACTTGAATTTATTAATGCTTACGACATTAAAACAACAATATTAAACTCTATTGTACAGTATAAAAAGAAGATGACGGCTACTGCAGAATCAGAAAACATTGATGAAAACAGAGCTGATGAATATTAGGAATAGATATAAATGTGTTTTTGTTTGTTCGTTAAAATTGAGTAATTTTGTACATATACTAATTTTTAAAAAATAAATTTTATGGCACATCAATTTACTGATGCTGAATTCGAAAAAGAAGTGTTGCAAAGCGACGTTCCTGTTATTGTTGATTTTTGGGCAGAGTGGTGTGGCCCATGCCGTATGATTGGTCCTATCATTGAAGAGCTTGGAAATGAATATGCAGGAAAAGCAAAAGTTGGCAAAGTGAATGTGGATGAAAATCCGCAAATTACAACTCAATTTGGCATTAGAAATATCCCTACCGTACTTTACTTTAAAGGCGGTCAGCTTGTTGATAAACATGTTGGAGCTGCTTCTAAACGTGTGTTTGAGGAAAAACTGCAGAAGCTGCTTTGATAGACTGGAACGATAAACGACTGCAGCAATTCGGTTATCTGGGATTGCGCGCAAAACAAATTGTTGAGGGGTTTATAACCGGCCTTCACAAAAGTCCGTTTCATGGCTTTTCGGTTGAGTTTTCGGAACACCGGCAATATAATTCGGGAGAAAGTACCCGTTTTATAGACTGGAAACTTTTTGCCCGCAGCGAAAAGCTTTTCATTAAACGATTTGAGGAAGAAACCAATTTAAGATGCCGTTTGATTATTGATGGTTCAGCATCAATGCTTTTTCCAAACGACACTAATAAGCCTTTGGAATTACAAAGCAAATATAATTTTGCTGTTTTTATTGCAGCCGTACTTATGATTATTTTCCGCCAGCAACGCGATGCTGTTGGACTGTCTTTGATAAATAAGGATATTGATACTCACACAAGTGCCAAATCCACTTTTATTCATCATCAGTTTTTGATGAGCATATTGCAAAAGCACCTCGATAAAGTAAAAAAAGAATCTGAGCCTGAAACCTTATTGGTCCCGGCATTGCATCAAATAGCAGAGCGTATTCATCGTCGTTCCATGGTTATAATTCTAAGCGATTTATTAGACGCCGCACATAGCCCCGATGCCATTTTGGATGCATTACAGCATTTGCGGCACAACGGAAATGAAGTAATAATTTTTCATACCCTTGATAAAAAGCTTGAAGAAAATTTTGAATTCGACAATGCACCTCACAAGTTTATTGACCTTGAAAACAAATCAATAATAAAAATACGCCCGGCTGAAGTAAGAGAAATTTATAAAAAGAATTTTGAAAAACTCATGAACGAAATTCGTTCTAAATCACCTAAATATGGAGTAGATTATTACGAAGCCGATATTAACTCGGGGCTTGAGGGCGTATTACTCCCGTTCTTTGCCCGCAGAAGAGTGTAGATTAGCAATTTTTTTATAATATTTCATTTTGGAGTAAAAATATATTGCCATAAGCATTAAGGCAATAAATGCTCCTGAAATAACTCCATATAAAACGGCCCGGATATTTGATGAATTTTCAATTATATTTTCATTTTTAATAGGCTGCGAATCTTGCTTAACATAGGGCATATTGATTGTGGAAAGCATTTTTTGATATTTAAGAGCATTTTCGAAATCACCCAACTCCGTATAATTGTCACTTAGCTGCGAAAGTATCTGTTGTAATGCCGAAGTATAATTCATGTTATCTGCAAATTCATAGGCATTTAATAAATACTGATTGGCCTCTTCGTATTTTTTATTCAGTGAATAAATAATTCCTTGCTGCATCAAAACTTCGCAGGCAAGCAGATTGTTGTCTGTTTCAATACATTTATTCATGGCATCGAAAAGCCAATATTCAGCACTGTCGGTTTTGTTTTCGTCAAACAGTATTTTGGAATAATATATCTGAGCCTGTATTAATTCTATTTCATAACTATTTTTCTTGCTTATTTCAATAGCCTGCAACAGCAGTTCCCGGGCTTGTTTCAGTTTGCCGCTTAATCTGTAATTGTCGCCCAAATTTGTAAGAATCAGCGATAAAATACGATTATCCTTTGCATCGGAAAAATATGTCAATGCTTTATAATAATATTCGTTTCCTTTTTCGATATTGCCAAGTTCGGAATATGCGCTTCCGATATTCATCCAAGAATGTGCTTCTCCGTTAAAATTGCCTGATTGGTGTTCGAATTCGGCAGACAGCATGTAATACTGCAAGGCTTTTTGATAATCGCCTTTAAATTGATAAATCTCTCCTAAATTATTTAACCCAAGAGCCATGCCTGCCGTATCATGTAGAGAATAGTCTATGTTAAGGCTTATGGTGTAATATTTTTCGGCATTTGCAAAATCACCCATTTGATAGTAAACCATTCCTAAATTGTTGGCTGAAATCGACATGCCTACGGAATGGTTTATTTCTTTAAATAATTTGTAGCCTTTTTTATTTGAGATAACTGCTTCTTTAAATTTGCTTAAATAATATTGTGCCATTCCAATATTCAGATAACTTTCTGCCATTAGCACAGTATCATTTTGTAAAGAAGATACTTCCAGAGCCGCTAAAGCAAGTTTTAAGCTGGCCTCGTTGTTTTTTTGGCATAATTCACGGGAACGCTGATTTAACGAATCGGCAGAAACAGTAATTTGTGCATTGGCATAAAACAATGCATTCGAAAATAAAAAGAATAATATGGTTAAGATTATTTTCATTTAAACAAAAATACAATCTTTTGTTTTTATAAAAATTGACAGCATAATTAATTTATATACATGAATTAATTATTAATTCCCATTGATTTTTTTAACATCAGTTAATGTAAGTTTTGTTTTACGTACTATCCCGTTTTTTTGGATTATTGTTGCACTC
>CAZJYL010000190.1:0-5293 GCA_964550265.1 uncultured Bacteroidaceae bacterium | reverse complement strand
CGGCGTCCACCTTGGAGAAGTCCCATTTCAGATCCCCGAGGTACCAGACGAAACCGGACCAAGCACCTGACGCCGCTCCGCCTTCTGGAATCCATATCGTCCAGTCGCCGGACGGATTCCTCTCTACCTCGGTTGACGGCAAGTTCCACTGCTTGACGGTGAGGTTGTTCAGGATGTGCTTTACCATGCGGGCCTCGTCCGCCGTCCACAGGGACCGCAGGGGCTTTCCCTTCGTGCATGATGTTTCGTCAAGCGTATGCACGACCTAGCTCCAATACTTCTCGGACTCTTCCAACGCGACCCAAGACGACCACCCCGCCGGGTCAGTTCGCACGCGGGTTGCCGACACGTCATACCCTCCCGAGCCATTCCATTTCGCGGTGGGGTTTTTGTACTCGAAATCGGAGCGGAGCAGATCGAGCTTGGATTGCGCGTAGGCGTTGGACAGGCCGGGCCAAACGTAGGTAATGATGTTTTGCCGAATGCGCCGGACCATTTCCGTGGTGTCAACGTATGTGATCGCATCCGGGGGCGCAATGTCCGTAACCCCGTCGTCAATCAGGCGCTTGTACGTCGAATACTGGACGCGGAAATTGTACGTCGCCTGGTCAACCCGCTCTGATGTGTCGTCGCCTAGCCATGCCATAGCGTCACCCCTGGGAAAGATTCTCTTTAAGGAGGTCGCGGGTTTCCTCCAGCAGTTCGTTCGTGCGCTTTCCGAGGCGGGTGCCTTCCTCCGCCGCAGTCGCCAGCCGCTCCTGGTTGCGCTCGGCGTCGAACGGGGACCGCGCCCCGTATTCCTCCACGTCATGGCCCATCTCGCGGATGCGGCTCATCATGTTTTGGAGATAGCCTGAATAGGATGTGCGGTCGCTTGATCCCCCGGCACCGCCGCCATTCCCGGCAAGGTCGAACTCCTCCGGCGTGATTTCGGGGCTTGGAGGGGGCGGGGTGTACATGCCGCGCCCAAGCGAATAGATCAAATCAAGGGCATCGTCGAGCCTCTCCTTTGCCGCCTCGACTGCCGGGTCCGCGCCAGCGCCAGCGATGGATTCCGCGTGGTGGCCTTCATGCACGCCGGAACCGGCAACCATGCCGAGCCTCTCCTTTGCCGCCTCGACTGCTCTTGCGAGGAACGCAATTCTTGGAATCGCTTCCTTACCGAGAGCGGTATTTCCGATTGATTCTCCGATTGAGCTTGCGGCTTTTTTTAACACTGAAACCGCTTCGTGCGCCGCAAGCGCAAACGCTGCCTTCAGCGCCTCACCGAACGCCGCGAACACTTCCCGCCGCGAGTCCCCGCCTTCGCCGATGGCCTGGATGATTCCGGTGATGCTTTCCTGAATCTGCTTGAAGCGTTCGCTTTCGATGTAGTTGGTGATGCGCTCGCCGAATCGCTTGACGGCATCCCCGGCGCGGTTCAAAAGACCGGAAAGGGCATCGCTCTTGTTTATGGCCTTTCCGAACTCTTCCAACACGTCGCCAACCCGTCCGCGCAATGCCTGCCACGCCCCGCCCGTCGTATTCAGCAAGTCGCACTGTTGCTTGTAGCCTTTCGACAGGAAATCATTTACCGCCGCAGCCTTTTCGGTTTCGGACGTTGCAGTCCGCAGTGCGGGGAGGTAGCGGGATAGCATTGTGTAATTGCCTGCCGTCGCCAGTGCAACCATCTTGGTTGCCTGCGCCTCTTCGACCCCGGCAGACTTCAAGGCAATCGTCGCCTTCGCCGCCTGCTCTAGTGCGTCGGTTTGAACGCCGAGCATTTTGAGGTTTGCCATCGTCTGGAGCGTCTGCTCGTCGCCAACCCCGGTTTGATCTTGGATGGCTGCCGCCGCCGCTTTCAGCTTGGGCAACAGGGCGTCAACGTTCTCGCCGTGGGATGCCAGCGCCGACGCCAGCGACTTCTCCGCCCGCTCCTGCTTGGCGTAGGCGCGAGCCGTCAGCGCGACAAACCCGGCAAGCCCGGCTCCCGCGCCAAGGAACGCATAGGCCATACGCCTCCCAAGGCCGGTGACCCACCCGCCAAACTGCATCAGGGTACGCCGTGCACCGGCGATTCCAGACATGAGGGCGTTACGCGCCCGCAGTGTGATTGACAGTTCCTTCTTAGCCATCCCGCGCCGCCTTCGCCTTGCCCTTGGCGATGATGTCGTTGACCACCAGCCGCCACTTGGCGAACCCGCCGTCCCCGTCGCGTTCCGTATCGGCCACAAGGTCGGGCCGCCCAACCGCCAGCGCGGCCTTTCGCATCATGCGTTGCGCCTGATTCGCGGAAATCTCAAATAGGAAGTATCGGGGGTCGCGCTTGTATACCGCGCACAGGCAGGCGATTTCCTCGCCCCAGTCAAACGGGGACGCATCCTCTGCTGCTTTCTGCTTGACGATCTTCCCGGTGTGATCCTTGACCCTCACCCAGTCCGTCCCGCCGCTCACGATGTAAAGCGCCCGCTGAATCTGCCCCGGCGCAACCGGGAGGTTGGCCGCCGCCCAGCGTAGAATCCTCCGACGTGCCACCTTGCGATCCCACATAGCTGCCATCGTTTCACCGTCGCGTCCGTGGGCCAGAGCAAACAGTTCCGCCAGCAGTGCCATCCACGAGTGACCGGGCCGGGGCCACCACACCCCAGCGCACTCCCGCAACCAGATGTCCCCGGCAATGGTCAGGCGGTGGAGTTTTGCCCTTCCGCACCGCACAGGGACATGAAAGTCATCCATTGGATCAGCACGGTTCGGCTGGCAGTTGCGTTCGGCCAGGTGCGCCAGCCAAAGGATATCGGCAACGGACGCCTTAACGCCCGCCGCCTCGATTTCCTCGACTGCGGCCTCTACAATGGCCCGGACCTTTGGACGCTCCACCAGCATCGCGGCCCCGATTAGGTAAACGCCAGCGGCTTGATTCCGGCGATGGTCGTGTATTGGAAGTCTTCGCTGGCACCTTCCAGCGCGTCCGTCATGCGGTCGAACCCTCCCGGCAGGCTTGGAGACGATCCCAGCACCCTAACGGAAATTTCGATTCGGGGGTTGTAGTTTTCCCCGGCTGCGTTGTTGCCTTCCGCATCTGGAACGTCGGCGTGCTCACAAGTGATCGTCAGCTCGCTGGAGCGCACAGACTCGCCACCAGTCACGCCGAAGTCAGACGCGCCGAAACCCCGGTCAAGTTTCATGCCGTGGGCAACACTCTTGCAGTTCCCGTGCGTGCCGTCTGTGTGGACGTGGCCGGTCAACGTCATCGTGGCAAAGTCTTCCGAATCGGTGGACACGCTGATTTGCGTGGTGGTGATTCCGTTGATGTCCGCGCCGATGTTGGGAGGAATCGACGGGGCGGTTTTCACCGTCGCCTTGTAGGTCGTCGTCACCTGTTGCGTGTCATCATACAGCTTTGACGCTGCCTCGTTCCCGATTTTATCGGGCGCGGTGCCGCGCTTGTGGTCGTCTGAAACAGTGACGCTCTGGATTTCCCAGCCCGTCAGCGCACCATGCCCCAATCCAGTAGCACCCCAAATAGCTGCCATTTTACCCTTCCTTCTCGGCCGCTACGGCCGCTTTGGCGGGCTTGTCAGCCTTCGCCTTGACTTCTTTCCACCCGCGCCGGGACATAGCCCCAACGCGCTTCGACGGCACGGACACCCGCGCCCCGCCTTTTTCCATTTCGATCTCTTTTTCCATTTTGTTTCTCCGTTAGCAGAACGCAGGGTTTCTGAAGTGAACGACAATCGACACGCCCATGAAGTTCGCCCCGTCTCCGCTCATGGGGGCGTCTCCGCCTTCCCACCGCAACGCCCAATCGGCGAATGTGGCCGCGTTGGCGTTGGCTTCTAGTTCGGCTTTAAATGCGGCGTAAACATCGTCCGCATCGTTGCCAGTGCGGAATGCCCCGAACAACTCCATCAACACCCGCTCGGCTTCTTCGTACATGGCGCGGACCTGCGAATGGTCTTGATCGTCGTCATTCCATGTCCCGCAGATGACGCGGCAAGTGGCGATCTGGATTGCCGGGTTGCCGTCTTCCGTGGCGGGGGCGGTGCATTGGACGCTAACCATCGGGAACGAGCGGTCCTTGCTGGCCTTCCAAGTCGGGTCGGATGCCAGCGACTGCCAGGGGCGAACCACTACGCCCTCGCCCAGCGTGGCGAACTGGCGCAACACGGCGGCAACAGCGATCTCGATTGCGGCGGCGGTGTTCATTTCGCGCCCATCCGTTTGGCTATTTGCTGAGTTAGGTTGTATTCCAGCTTGCGGGCGGCGTTACCTAGTGCGCGTTCTGGCGCATTCATCCCGCCCTTGAATGCGTCCGTGGCGTATCGAAGCCGATTAGTGATCTGTACGCCGGGGTTGTCTATGTGGTTAAAGACTCGGACCCCCATTAGGTCGATCATGCCAAACAACACGGCGCGTCCACCTTTCCACATATTCATGGCCGCCCACGTCCACGCTTTTTTTGCCAGCCCACGCCGACCGATTTTCCTTCGCTTATCGGTCATAATTCCGGGCACAAAGATGTCCGGGTTTGCGATGTCAGGACCGCTTGGAAGTTTCTCCCAATGCCCTACACCCGTTGTTCGGTCTCGCTTGAACCACGATACGGACTTTTTATCGAAGAACCGCAGTTTCCCGTATTCTCCAGTCCGGTAAATCGGCTGGAAATACTGCGTTCCGTCGGGGTTGTACCGCATGACCCCGAACGGTGCGCGGCGGTGGTCGGTCTTGTACCTCTTGTCGGGATTCTCCACAACGCGCCGCAGTTTTGGCGCGATCTTCGTTGAGGCAGATAAACTTTTCGCAACGTATATTGCGGCCCGCATAACCGACGCCTTTAGGCTCTGCCCCAGTTGCTTTTGGTTGCGGTCGATCTGCCGGAACAGCGCGTCCACGTCGGCGCGGGGAAACTCGATTGACGTGGCCAGGGGCATCAGGCGTACTCCGCTTCGAGGGTGAGGCTGTAGATTCCGTCAGTCTCGGATGCAGACGCCACGCGGCACGGCTTCCACAAATCGCTACCGGCGCGGGCGAAGTCTACCTTGACGCCCTCCGGTTTCCCTTTTCCGGGCCAGTCGGCAACGTTCATTTTCACGCTGGCCACCAGCGCGCTGTAC
This sequence comes from uncultured Bacteroidaceae bacterium, assembly GCA_964550265.1. GTDB lineage: Bacteria > Bacteroidota > Bacteroidia > Bacteroidales > DTU049 > GWF2-43-63. The sequence goes on along the minus strand of CAZJYL010000190.1, from coordinate 200 downwards.
TGGCCCTCTTCCGTGTCAGTCTGCACCGACTGGAAAGACCCGCACAGGCACCGCTCCACGATGTCGCGCCCGATACGCAGACGAGCCCGCGCTTCCGCCAGCGCTGCGTACTGTGCCTCGAACACTTTGGAGCCGATGCCCATGCGGTTTCCCTTCTCCCCTTACGGGAAGCTCAACACCACGCCGCCGACAACCAGGTC
>CAZJYL010000189.1:0-5298 GCA_964550265.1 uncultured Bacteroidaceae bacterium | reverse complement strand
GACCATTTCTGGTCCTGACGGCTATATTTATGACGAAAACTATATTGATGCATTACCATGTTTTCAAAAGCTTGACAGCATGTCGCCCCAAAATGCCAATATTCAATTTTATCTGGGTTTGTGTTATCTTAACTCTTTTGACAATAAACAAAAGGCGTCAAAATATTTAGAGCTGGCTTCGCAAAACATATCAGCGGATTACTATGGTAATTTCAACGAAAAATCCGCACCGGTATTCACATATTACTATTTGGCCAAAGCGTATTTTTATGAAGAAAAATTTGATTTGGCTTTAGTGAATTTCGATAAATTCAAATACTACCTTACAGCCGAAGACAAAGAATTAATTAAAGATGTGAACCGACAAATTGAAATGACTTACAATGCAAGGAATTTAACATTAAATCCTATTCAGGTTAAAATTGAAAATATTGGATCAACCATAAATTCAGAATATCCTGATTATGCGCCTGTAATGTCTCCAAATCAGGATAATTTTATATTTACGTCAAGGCGTGAAGGTTCAACTGGTAGCAAAAAAGACAATAAAGGCAAGTATTTCGAAGATATTTATTTGTCAAAATACGACAAGAAAAACAATAAATTCGGTGAGGTGCAGCCTTTACCGGGCAATGCTAATACAAACGGACATGAGGCCAGCATAAGCATGTCGTGGGATGGTTACACTCTTTTTATTTATCGGGACGATAAAGGCGATGGCAACATTTATATGAGTACATACGAAGATGGTAAATGGTCGGCAGCCGTAAAACTTGGAACTGAAATTAACACAAAATATTATGAAAATCATGCCTGCCTGAGTCCTGACGGAGAATTGCTTTATTTTGTATCGGACAGGCCGGGTGGATATGGAAACAAAGACATCTGGGTTTCGCGAAGATTAGGACATAATAAGTGGAGCAAGGCCGTTAATCTTGGTCCAAAAATCAACACCGAATACAATGAGGAGTCACCTGTTATATTGTCTGATGGAAAAACATTATACTTTAGTTCTGAAGGACATGAATCCATGGGTGGATATGATATTTTTTACAGCTTACTCGATAATGGAGAATGGAGTGTGCCGCGCAATATAGGTTATCCGTTGAACACTGTTAATGATGATGTTTTCTTTGTACCCACATTAGACGGGAAGCAAGCTTATTATGCATCGGAATACAACGACAGCCACGGCGATTTGGATATTTACAGGGTTACTATTTTGGGAGGCATGGAACAAATAGCTGTACTGTCAGGATTTATAAGAGATACTATATACGACAAACCAATAAGAAGCAGAATTGTTGTTTATGATGCCACAACTAATGAAATATATTCGCAAACAGAATCGAATAAAGAAGACGGTAGTTTTAATACTTCATTAAAAGCTGGACGTAAGTATAAAATTGTTGTAACAACCGAAAGCGGACAAGTGTTCAATGATTTTCTTAATATTCCGCAAACATCGGGCGAAGACTTGGTTTTTAACAAACCATATTATTTCGGGAATGTAATAGCAGTTGAACCTGATACGATAATAGAACGAATCAACGTTGGCGAACGCATGGGAGACAGATTTGTTTTAAGAAATGTTTATTTTGATTATGATAAAGCCACATTACGTCCCGAATCAAAAACAGAACTTGACAGGCTTGTGAGTTTACTGAAAGCATTACCTGACCTTAAAATAGAAATATCTGGACACACCGATAATATAGGCTCGCCAACATACAATAAAAAATTATCAGAAAGCCGCGCAATGGCCGTTGTTCAGTATCTTGTTTCTGCAGGAATCGATTCCAAGCGATTAACTTATATAGGATATGGTTTTGAGCAGCCTATAGCCACAAACGAAACTGATGCAGGCCGCCAATTAAACCGCAGAACCGAATTCAGAATTGCGGGTGGTGCCGTAAATAACGGAATCATTATAGGAAATTACCTAAGCGATGATAATATTGAAATCACGGAAAATATAAACCCTGATAAATTTCAAGATGTGCTGGTTGACTATAAACCACGTTGGTACATTATTGGCGGCAGTTTTATGTTCTTAAAAAACGCAGAGAAATTCAGAGATGAACTAATTGGCGATGGATTTTCTGCAGCTGAAATATTAGGTCAAAACTCAACAGGTTCGTATCGTGTGGCATATAAAGGTTTTGACAGTAAAGACGAAGCCGTGAAAGCTCTTGTGAATCTGAAAGAACAAACTAAAAAAGAAGGGCTCTGGATATTGCAAAAATAAAACTGTAAGCCTTTATGCAATTACTGGTTATATTATTTGTAAAATACACAAATACTGCTGTTTAATACAATTACTTGTTGCTTTATTGCGTAATTTAAAATCTATTAAATTGCTAAAAGTGAATTATTTCTTCAAATAAACGCTTTGCGTACTGATCGGTTGTAAGCGATAAATAAGTTAAAACCGATTCAATGTACGATTCCTCAGAAGTAAGATCATAAATGGCAAAAACAGAATCGGGATTATGCTGTTTGGTGTATTTGGTAATCCATTTATTGAATGATTTAATCAATTCCGGATAATTATTGGATTCACTTTCAATATTGTTTTTTGTTTTCTCTGCATTATATAATTCAGTCAGGAACTGAAACAATGTAGTCAATACCAGTTCTACATAATGATTGTAGCGCTTAATGCGAGGGTGACTATAAATGTACTGATAATTAAATTTTTTTATGCTGTTCATTAAATTGAATGTTGCAGGATTCATCATTATTCCATTCTCTTTTGAACTGTTTTCGCATAAATCAATTATGAAGTTGTGCATTAATGATGATGTTGAAACGCTTTCGGCTACAGTTCTGTATTTACTCAAAATCAAATCGTTTAATTCATCAACCTGCTTATTTGTTAATATATTCAGCTTTTGAGCATCCTCTATATCCCTGCCCAAATAAGCTATTTTGTCGGCAATTTTCACAACACATCCTTCCCATGTAAAAGGTGCATATTCATTTGGATGATTTATGATGCTTAAATCGATAGCTTCGGAGCGTGGTTTTAATCCGTTTTGATCCACCTCTCCGCAATGCGAAATAATTCCGTCCCTTACGGCATAAGTGAGATTAAGCGGCTGTTCAATCCCATATATATCTGGCAAACTTTCAATGTTGTCAACAACCTTAAGACTGTTTTTCTCATGCCAAAATAAACGATTTAAGTATTGTTTGGATAATTTAGCTATCACTTTTTCGCCTTCATGTCCAAATGGGGCATGGCCTAAATCGTGCCCCAGTGCAATTGCTGCAGCCAACTCATGATTAAGCCCGAGATTTTCGCATATAGTACGCGAAACAGATTCAACATGATATACATGTTCTATACGTGTACAAACATGATCATTTGAAGTTGCATAAAACACCTGAGTTTTATGTTTCAAGCGTCTGAATGCATTGCAATGCAAAATGCGATTGTAATCACGCGAAAATTCCGTTCTTATTTCTTCAGGCTTTCTGTATAATTCTTGCTTTCTGAATATGGACTTTTCGTATTTATGATGCCCTTGCAGTATTGCTTCTGATGTAAATGCCTTCATAATTAAACAATATAGACAAATATACAATTTTAGTCTGTATGATTAATATCAGATTTTGATGGCGAGATCATTGTATTTCAAAAAAGAAACTGTTGTAATTTTGAATCATTCTAAACAACAAAAATTAAACTTATGAAAAAAATAGAAATACTACCTGAATATCATCTTGATTTCCCTTACACATTACCGGCTTTGGACTATGATTATGCATCACTTGAGCCTTTTATAGATGCCAGAACAATGGAGATTCATCACACAAAACACCATCAGGCTTATGTTGATAATTTAAACAAGGCACTGGGAGATGACGCATTAATAAGTGAACCACTGTTGCATCTATTTTCAAAATCTGAAGAAATTTCGCTGGCTGTACGTAATAATGGTGGCGGACATTATAACCATTCATTATTCTGGAAAATATTAAAAATTAATAATGGTGCAAAACCCGAAGGTGAATTAATAAAACACATAAATCAAACATTTGGCAGTTTTGATGAATTTAAAGAGGGGTTTTCAAAGGCTGCGGCAACGCGCTTTGGCAGCGGCTGGGCATGGCTTTCGGTTGACGAAAATAAAAACTTATTTATAAGTTCTACTCCAAATCAGGATAACCCATTAATGAGTGTTGCAGAAAAACAAGGTTATCCAATTTTAGGTTTAGATGTTTGGGAACATGCTTATTATCTAAATTATCAGAACCGCAGACCCGACTATATAAAAGCATTTTGGGATATTATAAACTGGGGCGAAGTTGAGAAAAGATACAATGCTCTTATGAAATAAAATTTACATGAAAGCTTAATTTTCCTAAATTATATGTAACACTTTAAGCTTACACGCACAACTAAGAGTTTATAAATAGTTAAAGTTTTGTGTTTTAATTTTTATGCCCGGGAAACCGGGCTTTTTTGTAATTAGTATTTGAGTAATTCAATGATTTATAAATTGATTTGCCAAGAGTCAATTTATTTTATATATTTACAAGAAAACGGTGGACGATAAAACCAATCTTGTTTTCCTGCGAAGTTTTGTATGGCCTCATGAATACTATACTTTACGGAGTTTTCTTGAATCTAATGGTATTGAAGTAGTAATGCTTGATGAAATGACAATAACTATTGATCCTTTGCTGTCAAATGCCATTGGAGGCATAAAAATGTATGTTGCAGAGCATGATTTCGACAAAGCCAACAAATTGATGGAGGAGTTTGAGTTAAATAAAGAGCAAAACGAAGAAGAGTCATAAATATTAAAATGATTCATTTAAAATAACACTATTGAAAATGGAAGAGGAAATAAAAAAAGCAGCCGGGCTTATTTACAATTCAACTAACCTTGTCGCATTTACAGGTGCCGGAATATCTGCCGAAAGTGGTTTACCTACTTTTAGAGGAGAAGGTGGCTTATGGAATAAATACGATTCGGAAGTTTTGGGCTTAGACTATTTTTACAATCATCCAAACGAATCCTGGAATGTAATAAAAAAAATATTTTACGAATTTACCTTAAGCGCCAAGCCTAATGCAGCACATATAGCTTTGGCAGAAATAGAAAAAATCAAAAAGAAACTTATAGTTATTACTCAAAATATCGATCATTTTCATAATATGGCGGGTAATAAAGATGTTATAGAGTTTCACGGCACCACTGCCAATTTAGTTTGCGAAAAATGTCAGAAAAAATATCCCGCAAATGAAAAAAAACTAAAACGGATTCCACCCCTTTGCTCAACATG
>CAZJYL010000188.1:0-5308 GCA_964550265.1 uncultured Bacteroidaceae bacterium | reverse complement strand
TTCCATTGGAAATTCGGGCATCTCTGTTGGAAATTCATTGATGTCTTGATATTGATATTCTGGTACTTGATTAACAATTGGGGCATTAAAAGGAATAGTGGAGTAATCATACTGTGCAAATTTAACCGGGTCGTTCATTACATCTTGACCCAAACCAGATGGATCATAAACTCTACCCGGCAATCTAAAAGCACGAGGATTAACATTATAAGCTTCGTAAAGACCTGTACCTTTGTTTTTCTTTAGCAATTCTTCTAATTGTGCTAAATAATCTTGTATTTTATTTGTTCTTTCAAAAACTTCTTTTTTTGCCATTTTTGCTTTTTTGTTATTTTATATTATTATTTTCTTTTCTGATTAGCCTTGATTGCTCGCAAGCGTCTTAATGCTTGCTTGCGTGTTTTACTCACTCCTTTAGTATTTTTTATTTTATATTTCCCACTTTTAGTTTTATATATTGGCATAAGTTTCTTTTAAGTTGGTAGTTTAGTCATTATTTTATAAGATAACTGATTGTAAAAGCACCCCCAGAATAAGCACCGGTACTCCAATTGCCTCCAATTTTACTTAATCTAACATAATCTTCATAAATCCGAGCAATACCAGCGACACCATTTACCAGACCAGGTTCAAATAGTTCTATTTGACTACACTTAACTGGAAGCGCTACGTCTATATAAGCAGGTGTTCCACTACAAGTTCCGTCAAAAGCACAAACAACAGTTACCATCCCTCCATTAAGTGAAAAATATCTCTCCAAGTTTCTTATAGAAGTATAGGTTCCTGATTCAGGAGTATATGTCGGGGTGTAAAATAAAACACTAGGAAAACCGATAGGACTTTGTTGGTGAGAATAATAATTATCGCTGATCGTAGCGTTTGTTAGAGTGTAATCATTACCCCCCATTATGGTTAAAAGCGTATCCGCTACCCCGACAATATAAAAGTATTTTACCGTTGTTTGAGTGAGTTTAATCTTATCTCCGATAGCGTATTTAGAAACTGCTCCACTAGGGACTGTAATTGTAGTGGCACTAGCATAAGTCCAAGTTTCATTAGCTGATACCCAACCAGAACCTACAAAATTCCTTATACTTTCACTAGTAGCTAACTTAGTAGCTGAGGCAGTAGCAAAGGTGTCGTCGTCAATGACTCCAGTAGCTAGATTGGTAGCACTTCCGCCAATAATTAAAGCGTCATTTAAGTTATTGATATGACTTTCACTAATTGGAAAAGCAATAGTTACACCATTTGAGTGAGATTTAGCGCTAAATCCCTCTGCACCTCTTGTTACCCCTTGTAATTCGTTGGTTACACTTATAGAGGTATAACTAATCCATTCAGCTTTACTAGTGTCAATGGGATCGCTATAGCTCAAACAGACAATTCCTGGTTTAGTAGTTTCTACGCCAGTTACCGAAGTTAGAATAATTCCGGTCGTTTGACTGTCGTCAATTCCCCCAACAGTCGCAAGAGTAGTTGATATAAATTGGTTTAGGTAGTATGCATTTGTTCCCATAGTTCCATTCTATAAGATTTTAAGTTAAAAAGTTTAAGTTGGATAAACTCTAAACCTATCATCTAATCGTTTACTGTTAATAGAATAAGTATGCACAAGTGATAAAAACTTAAAATAAGAATTAAGTGTATTACAAGAAAAAACATATTTAATTGATCTACCTCTAAGTATGTCATAGATTTCAACTGGTATATCGCTTGATCCACCACTATCTATTGAAGTTGATGGTGCATCTCCCGGTAAAGTTTCGCCGACTACAAAAGCACCCACACCACCCCCTGATAAAGATTGCTGATTGATCGTAAATTCTGCACTATTTTCTACACCGTCAAGATAAACATAGCCTTTGATATTAGTTGAAGTTGAAACATCTTTGAATTGAAAAGTTGGGTTGTGATAGCGTTTCTCTTTATTAAATTGACCCTGATTAAATGCTTTTGTAGCCCACTGAACATCTATTGCTACCCCGCTATCATTTCTCTCGGTCTTAAACATTTCTACAAGGTAGCCACTAGTTTCATCTGCATAATAAAGTCCTTCATTCCCGCTGTCATCTAAAAAGGCAACAAACATATTAGGGCTAAGACCTTCCCAATAAACCCAAGAACCAAAGCGAGTATCAAGTACCCATATCCGATCATTTAGAGTGCTACCAGATTTTGGTATCGCACAAATGTATAAGTTTTGATAATAATAACCAGCGCTATTATCTAAATAATCTAAAGCAACATTTTTTAGATAAGGTTCAATTTTAATTGATAATTCATTAGTTCTAAGTACTGTTGCAATATAATTTTCTTGATTACCAAGTGAATAAAAGGCTAATCTTCCATCTTTGCGTGAAGCAAAAATAATATCATTTTCCACGTGGCGAACTGATCTAAAACCGATTGCACCAAAGCCTTTAACAATTTCCTCTAGCTGTTGATAGCCGTCAGAAGTAAAACTAAACTTATAAATAGCGTTTTCTTTAAAAACTATTACCCCACCCTGAAAACCAATTATGGCAGTAATTGCTGAACCATCATTTTTAAAAACATCAACACCACCAGCACCAAAAGAGGGGGTTGAGAATTCGCCTACTTTCTCGCCAGTTCCACTAAAGGCTAGTCTTGAGGTATAACCTTTTATTCCTGCAACAAAAATGCGTGAAATGGCAAAGATTGGCATTGAGCCTATAATACCTAGAGTTGAGTTAGCTTCTGGAGGCAATATAGAAAGTGATTGAGCAAGTAAATTTCCGTTCTCATCGGTCTTATTATCATCGTAGGTACTCTCATAAACAGTATCAATATAAGTCTCTCCAAGTCCTGTCGCATATCGTCCATAAATGTTGTATCCAACCGCACCAGCAACATCATCCCAATCTAATCGGTTAAAATTAGTAGCATTTATTGTTTTGTTTCCAGTTGTAGTCTGAACCGAAGTGCAAGCCACAGTTTCGCCAACGCTATTAAAAGCACTGACCCGATAAGAATAAGTTGTTGAGCCAGTTGTGCCTTGAGGTGTAACTGATAAATTAGCTGGAGTAGTTAAAGCAGTATAAGTCTGTACAGTCGTACCGTCATAATAAGTTAAGTTATCCTCACCATTAAAAATGTAAACCCGATCATTAGCTTGTACGAAGTTCATCGGAGCTTCATCATCAAAAGTCTTAGTTCCTATATCAGTAGGTACACCAGCAACATATTTTTGAAGTTTGTCATTAGCCCCATCAGCAAATCGCAAAAGCTCACGAGTTCCATCTGATTTATAATAAGCAAAAGCACCAAGCACTCTTGTACCACTTTCTGTACCATAATGATAAGTGCCACCCCGAGGTTCAATGCCATCAACACTTAACTGAATGTTTTTAGCTTCGGTCAATTCGCCATTTTTTATTGCAGTTTCATCTTGAAACAAGTTAAGTCCACCAATAAAACCAGTAACTAATTCATCTTTTCTTGTAGGATTTTTTTGTTTACTTATTTGCATTACCAAATAGATTCCGACAAAGGTGTATTAACATTAGTTCTAGTCATATTTTCTTTGTTAATTTCACCAATAATTTCGTTATACTCATCAAAACCGTCAGTAGCGTCGCCTCTTTCGCCATCTAACTGGGCTAATCTACCAAAAACATAAGCAGATAGTGCATCACTGAACCTATCTGGTAAATCTATAGTGTCAGTTATAGCTGTAAAAGAAGTACTGGGAGTGTAAAAATATCTTAATACAAAATTGTTCCAAGTGCTTGTAATCGTACCAGTGGGGCTAGAAGTGCCACTTGCTACTGTATAGGTAAAAACAGTGCTAGAAGTAACACTAACCCTTTTTGAGCCATTACACTCGCTTACACTAGCACCAGCAATTTGCACATAATCATTATTTTGTAGACCGTGAGCAGAAGCGCAAGTAACGGTTGCCATAGTATCAGCAACCACAATTGAACTAACACTAATTGCACTAGGGGTTGAGCTTGGATGGGGTAATAGGTGAATTTCATCGCCAAAAATGTAATAATACTTATCATTAAAATAGTTTATTAAATATGGTGTTGAGGTAGGTGGAATTTTATAAAGTGAAAAAACAGAACGATCTGATTGTTCGGTTCTTAAAAGTCTATCTACTCGCAATTCAATTGGCTTTTTAAAATCAGCCGGTAAACTATAAATTTCTTGATCGGCAACTGTTGAAGTAGCATAGGTTTTAGTATAAAACCAATAAAGATTTTGTCTGGTTAAATCTTTTAACGCTTGACTTAAAAACTTTAATCTTCGGTTAAGTTCATTTCCGGTAGGAACGCCATTTTCCCCCCGCCTATATGAAACATCTAATAATACATCATTAGCAGTTATGGACATTTTTTACCTTTTTTATAACTTTAATTTTTTGCTCAAGTTGGCTCACAAAATATTGAATTTTGGACACAATTTTTCTTTATAGTATCTATAAGTAAAGTATAGAATATGGAAAGATTAAAGGTTTAATGTGTAATTTAGTAAACTTTACACCTTTTGATAATTTCAGTAGTTGAAATCGTCTTGGTGTATGGTACATAAAATAGTGAAGTATTAAATAAGTCTAAATAATCTGGAGTTAAACCTATTTGTGAGAGATAGTCTTTGCGAAGCCAGTCTGACCCAATAACAATAACATTAGGTATTACTTGCAAAAAAACATCTTTAATAGTTCCATCAGCCTGATTATTTGGAAGTATATTTTTGTATCCAGCAAGTTCTAAAGTTAGTTTGCGTTCGTTATAACACAAAATGGGCTTTTTCTTTTTATATTTTAGAATAAACTCATCACTATTAAGACCAATCCAAACTTCACCAAATTCACTACACTTTTTTAAAAATGACCAATGTCCATAATGCGTAATATCAAAAGTGCCTAGGGTTAAGACCTTCATAACATTAATCTATTCCAAATGGATTTATATTTAATAAGATATTCATTTTCAATTTTCATTACTTTGTGACCCCACTTTTCAACAAAGTTTTCAACATTTGCTAAACTACCACCAACTTGATCTAGTTTTTCATATCTTGTGTAATCAATAAAAAATCTACTTTCATAATCTACAGAGTCAACCTTAGTCTTAATGTTTGGTAAATCAATCTTTTCTAGCACACTTCTTTTATACTTACCCAAATAGCAACCAAACGGGTTGGGATAGTCACAAATTGAGACTGAGTGTGTTGTGGAAAAACAAACATCAAACAAAGTATTGTCTTTAATCTCAACGCTATCTTGTAGAAAAACAAACTCGTCAGCATTTGTGTTTTTAAGCACCCAGCGTAGTTT
>CAZJYL010000187.1:0-5310 GCA_964550265.1 uncultured Bacteroidaceae bacterium | reverse complement strand
ACTTGAACCTACCACAAAACTGTCATACGAAGCACTGCACCCGCCATTACGCCAAACCGCTGTTATGGGCTGCCCTTCTGTCTTTCGTGTTGATTGTCTGTTGGTTGTGCGTTGGGACAGACACACTCTTTGCCAAGTTTTGGCTTGTGTGTCGGCTTGTGCGACTTGGCAATGTGTGTGGCTGTTAGCGTGGGCTTGTGTCATTCTAAATGCTTTTTCAATATCTGTTCTTTTTCGTTGTCAATGTTAGCTAAGTCTGCTTCAATAGCTTTTATTTCTGTTTCAAGTTTTTTGATTTTGTCAATCAGTTTTTCTTGGTCTTTAAGTGTCGGAACTTTGACTGGTAAAGGATTTATGTTTTTTACTGAAAGTCCTGGTTGTGCTGTCCCTGTCGCATATTTGTTAAGGTTCATACTTTTAAGCAAGTAGTATAGCCAATCAACATTTATGTCTTTCAAAGCGGTTACAACCAAGGCGTGTTCTGTTGCGTGAAATTGTCCGTCAACAAAATGAACATTACCACACAAAGCACCTTGTCTGCCAACCAATGGATATTTGCCAATATGAGTGTAAGTCTTTGTATAACCCCTGAAACCGTTGCCACCGTAGCAAGGGTAAAGTCCTTCGGCATTGTTTGGTAAAATGTCAGAAGGTGATTTGAACTTACCTGCTTTCATTTCGCAAACTTCTTCAAGTTTTTTTGTTACGCCTTTTGAATTTTCAGAAGTAAAAAGTTCGTCAATCTGCTTTTTGAGTTTCTCAATTTTTTCTTTACCAACTTTTTCTTTCTGCTCTACGGCTGATATTTCTTTGATTATTTTCTCTTGAATTTGTTTTGGCGGAAGTGGAATTTTTACCTTTTCAATATCAGAAGCGTAAACGTGTGGTTGTGCTTGTCCACGTTGCATCAAATAAAAATACTCCTGCATTGATTTGAGGAATAGAAAAATCAACTTGGTTGATATTTCTTTCTCATTTTTTGAAACAATGGTATTACAGTCTGACGCAAATATTGGCTGTTCCCAATAGTTTATAAAACCTGAATATGCACCCGAAGCACTTACTGTAATTACGTTTGCGTTTCTATTGGAAACATTATGAAAATAAGCTGCTTCTTGTCCACCTGCCACAACTGGAATATTACCTTCAACTGTGTTAGCTTTTGTTATTGAAGTTCCTTTTTGAATATTGGCAATTGAAGATAGCAACACAAGGTTTTTACTTTCCCAAACAGAACTAAAATCTACTTTTTTTTTAACGCCAAGTGAAATTGACTTTTCAAAAGCTAACTTGCCAAAGTCAATTAAATCCAAGGTGTCAAAGGTGGTTATGTTGTCTGCAAGTGATTTTTCAATGCTAAACTTCTTGTTTAGAAATGAACGATAAACATAACTGTTTGCCTTTTCTGGGTTCAAGGGATTTTTTTCGTCATAAAGTTTGGTTGTGGGTTTTCCGTTTTCATCACGTTACATTTTTATTCCTTCGTGTCCCCTGCGACTGCTAAACTCGTAAACGATAAAATCTTTCTCGGCTTGCTTCTCACCAACTTTGATTAAAACAGTTTGCTGCGGATAAACTAAGAAGTAATAAAGCATTTTGTCTTGTTCTTTGAAAAATACCTTTTCAAAGAAAAGTTTATCCAATTCGGCTTGTTGCTCGGCTTTGGATTTGTCTTTAAATGCTTTCTTTTCTTTGAGTTGCTTTACTTCTGTCAACGAAGCAAACCAAGTTTTATAGTCGTTGTATAGTTCTTGTTTTTGTATGTTTTCGTTTGGTTTTTTGCTTACCAATGTAATGTAGTCGGCAAGTTCCAATCCTTCAAAAACTGTTGAAACGTATTTGCTAAATGCTTTTTCAATGCCGTTTACGGTTGCTTCTTTTGGTTTGTCAAAGAAGTTTTTAATTGCTGTTTCAATCTTTTTCCAATCGTTGTTTGGCTTGCGTTCCAAAAACAGTGTAACTGTGTTTGTGCCTGTTGCCATAAAAGTATTTGAGCCGAATTCGGCTATGGCTTTCAGGTCAAAGTATTTGAGAATGATTTCTCTTGCATCTGTATAAATACCCGAATTACTCAAAATAGAACTTGGTAAAATCACACCTGCCCAACCACCAACTTTTAAAAGTTGCTTAGTGCGTTCAATAAACAAACATTCAATTTCGCTGCTGTCGTCAGTTAATCGGTTAAAGAGTTCAAAACTTTCATCACCATTTTTCAACGTGTTTTTGAAAGCAGAAACTGAATAGGGTGGGTTAGCCACTAAAATATCAAACTGTCCGTTGTCTTTGGTGTCGTCTGCACTAACTTCTTTGAGTTTGCCTTTGTAGTCAATACTTTTTTGAAAATGGTCTAAGCCGTCAGCGTGAATAACATTTGCCAAACCGTCACCATTTAAGAAGCAACTTACTTTAGCTGTTTTTACCAATCGGTAATCAGCTTCAACGCCATACACATAATCGTAAGCCCAATCAAAAGAGCTTTCTTTCCAACTTTTAAGTTTTGATTTTACAGAAGGCTTTTGTTTGCTTGGGTCAATGCTTTCAATAATGTTTTGCACTTCGTCCATTGCTTCGGTCAAGAAATGTCCGCTTCCTGCTGCATAGTCAATTATGTATGGCAAAAAGTTCGTTTCATCATTTTGGATTTTCTTTTCAATGAGTTCACGAATGGGCAAAGACGAAATAATAAACTTAGCAACCGGAACGGGTGTAAAAAATTGTCCTGCTTCCTGCTTGATACCTGTGCTTAAAAGCAATTCAAAGAAGTCGCCTAAAAATTGTTGTTTGTGCCCGTAACGGATTTGATAAGGTTGAAGCAATTCAACTACTTCACGAACTACGATTGCATTTTCTCTGAATGATTTTTCATCAAACACTTCTTTAAAGGCAAATTCGTTGTTTTTGTGCAAACGCACTTTGGTAAACATTTCCCTTATTTGGTCTCTTACCGCTGCATCAAGTGCATAGAGTTTGTCTTCAACTTCCTTGTCGTTGTAATCGGTAACGTCTTTGGTTAAATACTCTTTCATTCCTTGTTTGTAAAGGTCTGAAAGTCGCTTTTGCAAATCTTCGTCATTATCGGTTTCTAACCACTGAAATTTTAGTTCTTCATCTGGTTTTCGGTCTTCGTCAACAATTTTGCAAAGGAATAAATTGAAAATTTTGTTGAAAGCGTTTGGCTTGTCGGAAACAACATTGTGGCGAAGAATTTCAGCAAACTGATTAAAAATTCGTCCGCTATCTTCTTCAGTCAGTTCTTTTAGTCTGCCCCTTGTGAGTGCCTTTATTTCTACATCATAGGCGTTTGCCCAATCTTCAAAAATTCCGTTGTCTTTAAAGTTCTTGTTCCAATGGTCAAAAATTTCCTTTTGGTTGCTTAGTTCTTTCCATTGCTCGTCAACCTGAACAATGTCGTTCACAAATTCAATTGCACCTTTGTTCAGTCGTGAAGCATAAAGGCACAAGTATTGGGCTGCTTTGTCTTGTTGGAAGTATGAAAAAAGCTGTCCACCGTCACGCTGCATTTTCTTTTTTTCATTCTCATATTCACCGCCCCAAGTTTTACACTCAATCATCAAATAGGCTTTTTCGTCCTTGTCTGTGATAAGAATGTCCAACTTGCCTTTTTCTTTTCTTCCCATTGGCCATTTGTGTTCCAATGAAAGTCTGTCAGGCGGATAACCTTTTTCTAAAACTCTGTCCACACACTCCAACACAACAAAGTTTTCGCTGTTTTCAAAGTTGCTGGTCGTCAGGTCGCCAAGTTTTATTTTGGTTCCGTATTCAATATTCTCTTTCTCAAAATTCACTTTGAGAATGTAGTCCTTGTGCTTTTTATATGTCTTGTAATAAATGTCCTTTTCTCCGTCTTGCTGTTTGAAGCCAAGAAGGGTAATCAGTTCTTTTATTTCGGTTTTCTTCAATTTCATACTTCTGTCGTTGTCAGTTGGTGCGTTGGCAAAAAATGGCTCTTTTGGTTTTGCGAAGGGTCGGCTTGTGTATCGGGCAAAACCAAATGTGCCATTTGTGCGTTGGCATTTTCCTGTCTATGTCTGTTCGTTAATTTGTTCACTGTCGTTGTCTTTTAGGGTTGCCCATAACGTTCCGCGGCTTGGCTTTCGGGCGGTAGGGTACCCAGCACACACCCTGCGAGCCAACTACCTATCAAATATACGCATTTTCGTCAAACGGGCAAGTCACCAGAGCCTGATGCCAAGCCGCTGTTAGTGGCTGGGCTTTAGTTGTTATTAAATTTCTCACAATATTCAATTTGTCCTTTAAAGTTAGCTTCAATGTGTTTAATTATTGTTTCGCAAACATCTTTATAATCGTCTTCCGTTATTGGTGATTGTTCGCTTCGCCAACCTCCGTGCGAAAGGTCGTTAATTAAAGTATAAGATTTGGTGTCGTTCGGAATGTTCTTTTTTATGTATTCCGCAATTCCGTCTTTTGAAATGTCAATGTTTTGAAACTTTGTCAAAGTTTCAATGATGTGTCTTATAGAGTTTGCTGTTGTATGATTTGCAATTTCGTTTTTTCTTGCAATGTTGTAAACGTCCATTAAGTGATTGATGTATGGAACAGTCAAATTGTTGTTGAAGTCTTTTAATTCTCCTTTTTTCAAAAGTAGTTTTTTGTCAACGATATTGTTTGCTGTCAAAACACGCATAAAGTCGTTGTTGTGAGTGAAAATGATTAGTCGTTCACGGTTTAATTTGTCAATGATTTTTGAAATGTCCCGAATTACACCACAAAGAGTATAAACGTGAGTAAAATCCATACTTGAAATTGGGTCGTCAATTATGAAAAATAGTTTTCCGTAATCGTCTTCACTTTCTACTTTCAAATGTGTATCACCAATGTAATACGCAAAAGCAATAATATTTTTTTCTCCTTCACTTAAAACGTCTTTCGCTTGGTCTTTTTCAAGAGTGTTTTTGTAAAACACAAGTCTAAAAGTTTCTTCGTCAAGTGTGTATTTGTCAGAGAAAAAGTAATTCAAAACCGTTTTAATTGTTAATGCAACTTTTACTTTTTTGCTGACTTTTTGCTGTTCTTTCTTTTTCTTAATCTCTGTGTCAAGAGTTTTCCATTGTTCACGCAGTTGAAAAATGCTTTTTATGTTTGTTTTGTGTGTTTCAACTAAATTGTTGTAAGCACATTTACAAATTTCTTTTTTAACGGCTTTGTTTTCTTCACTTATTCCATTTTTCTTGGTATTAATGGAATTGATTTTTTCTTTTTTTGATTTATTCGAGTTATTCAGTAAAGTTTGATGTTTTACAATGTTTTTACTTACATAATTTTCAATTA
>CAZJYL010000186.1:0-5319 GCA_964550265.1 uncultured Bacteroidaceae bacterium | reverse complement strand
CAACTGGCTTTGGTTTTCAATATCTTAAGCACTGACTTTCCTGTATTTGAAAAAACAAAACTATATTCAACATTTGTACCTTCCTTAACTGTTCCAAAATCGTAAGATTCATTTTCAAAAGCAATATGGGCAGCTTTCTTTTTGTCTTTTTCTGTCATCCACGAAAAATCCTGAATAATATTAGCACTGACATATAATAGTTTTTCCGGTTGATCGTCATCATTTGTATTTAAAAAGAATTTATCAAAAACGTATCCGTAATCAGCCCTTACTTTTGCATTATAAGATATTGCAATTACACTTTCCATATCAGGTTTAATAATGGGGTCTTTTATTTCTGCTTTTATAAAGGCCGGAAGCTCGTTAAACTTAATCGAAATATCATTTTTACCATTATTATATAACCTGAAAGTGTCAACTTTTGTCTCACTGTCTTTAGTATCCATGAATGCAAGATGGTTGGTTTTAAAATATAAATTTCCAATTTTGTTGGGATACTCATCTGCTTTAGTTTTTGTTTTGGCTATAACTTCTCCTTTTATCGTTAAAACAATAGTTGCATTATCTGGGTCGTTTGTTGTAACTGTTATAGCTTTATTAAAAGGTCCTGGTCTGCCGGCCGGATTATAAGATGCCTCAACAATTCCTGAACCCCCCGGCAATATCGGTTCTTGTGTGTAATTAGAAGCTGTACATCCGCAACTGGGTCTAACAGCAGTTATTATTAAAGCGTCGTCACCAATGTTTGTAAAAGAAAAAACGCATTTTGCAGCACCATCAGATTCCTTAATTAAGCCATAATCATAAACTTTCGATTGAAACTGAATAGTAGGCTTTTTCTGGGCGAACGTTAAAATAGAAACAGCCATTAGAAATGCAGCAATGATAAGTGTTTTGGTTTTCATCTTTTTTCCTCCTTTATTAATTTCACAAAGTTATATTTTTTTGTTCGCACAACAATGATATTTCTTCTAAATTTGCGTTGTCAAAATTTCCCGAACTCATAAATAACACATTTGTTGGCACTTTTATTTTTGATAAAACAAACTCTTTCAGATCTGTCGGATTATTAATTATATAAAGGTTTTGCCTATTAAACCCTTTAATAATATCATCGTGACTGAAAGGTTTAAGTTTTTTATGATGAAATGCATTTGGCGAAAAATATACGGCTGCTATGTCGGATAAATCAAGAGCTCCAGAATAATGAGGTAAAAAATTTATATTCATGCTGCTAAAAGTGTGTAATTCGAATATCGAAACCAATTGCTCATCAGGAAAACGGGTTTTCACGGCGTTAACTGTGGCTTTTAATTTACTAGGTGCATGAGCAAAATCACGAAAAAATCTAATTCCGTTTTTCTCGTAAATCATTTCCAAACGTCTGGCAGCGCCCTCAAAACTTGATATTGCCTCAAAAAACTGGGCATCACTAACTCCAAGCCGTTTGCAAACTTCAAATGCTGCAGAAATATTCATCATGTTATGATTGCCAAAAATATTCACTGGGTATAGCTTATCATTCAATATTAATTTTACCTGATTATCTTCTAATAAATTATTAATGGCAACATACGGCACATTCTCAGCCTTACCGCTATATTTAGACATCAAATCAAATAAATTTTTATCATCTTTACTCCAAATAATGCTACCATTATCAGGCACATTATTTATAAAAGTTTTGAATGCTTCTATATATAAATCAAATTGGGGAAACACATTTATATGATCCCATTCTATTCCGCTTACAACTGCAATATCAGGATGATAATGATGGAATTTCGGGCGTAAATCAAGGCAACTTGAAAGATATTCATCGCCTTCTATGATTATTAAGTCGTTTTCATCTTTTATGGAAACCATTACATCAAAGCCACGTACACGGCTGCCAACAAGGTAATCAAAAGAAAAACCGTTTTCTTTTAGCACATGCATTATCATGGAAGTAATTGAAGTTTTGCCATGTGACCCTCCGATTACTACTCTTTTTTTATTTATGCTGGCTTTATAAACGTATTCCGGAAAAGAAACAACCTCAATTCCAAGTTCAATGGCTCTTTTTAATTCAGGATTATCATTTCTGGCATGCATGCCTAAAATAATCAAATCTATTTCCTTGGTAATTGATTCAGTGTCCCACAAATAATTGTCTTTTATAAGATTATATTTGCGAAGATTTGAGAGTGCAGGATCAAAAATCTCGTCATCAGAGCCACTAATAATATTTCCATTAAGATGAAGGGCGATAGCAAGTTGATGCATGGCGGCGCCGCCAATGGCAATAAAATGTATTCTCATGCTGATTTATTTATCCAGTAAGCGTTTATCAACCACAAGAAAATAGAATCCCTCCTCAAGAGGCAGATAACCCTGATCGTATATAAAATAATAAGTTGTTCCTTTTTGTGTTGTATAGCTGTGGGTGAAATATTTAAATGAAAAACCTTTTTCCATCAACTTATCTTTATGCACCTTAGCTTTACCCTCAGGATTAAAAAATTCCAATATGCGGCGATTCTTTCTTAAGGCATTATTAATATTGCGCACAAGATTTGTTGCATCGCTGTTCATTCTGTTGTTAAATGTGTTACGACACTGGTCACTACAGAATTTCTTGTCTGACCTTCCAAGAATTGGATCGCCACATTCCAGACATAATTTTTCACTCATGATTATCAAATTGTTTAAATAAAAAAAACCGTTTTTTATAAAAAACGGTTTTTAAAAGTACGAAAAATTTTATTTTCTCAAAATTGTTAAAGTCCCTTGATAACTCTTTTCCATATTAACTCCATAAGTATATATGTAATAATATGTGCCATCAGAAAAATCACCACCGTCAAAATCATTATTATAACTAGTGCCTGAGCTCTCCCAAATTTTCTTTCCCCACCTGTTAAAGACTTGTAACTTACCCGGAATTCTTTCTGCATTTGTTATTATGAAATAATCATTCATTCCATTTCCGTCAGGCGTAATAACATTATAAAATTCAGGTTCTGCTATAATTTGAATTGTAGTGTATGCAGTATCGGAACATCCATCGGCTGATGATACAATAAGAGAGACATTAAAAACTCCATCTGAAGAATATTCATGGATTACACTTGGCTGACTATTAGAAGTTTGTCCATCGCCAAAATTCCAGAACCAATTAGCCACTCCCGTGCTATTGCTGTTAAAAGTAATTTCCGGGTCAACAATTGATGTTATTTCGGGAGTTGCTGTAATATTAGCTATAGGTTGATTGTAAACATTAATATAATTTGAATAAGTAACTGTGTCGTCGCAGCCTTGTGGAGTGGTAACAATTAGAGATATATCATATAAGCCGGCGTTATTGAATGTGTGAGAAGGATTTTGCACAAGAGAAGTAGTCATGTCTCCAAAATTCCATTGCCAAACCGAACCGGGCGGGTTAGACAAATCCGTAAATTGAACAGTAAGCGGTTGGCATCCCTCATGAACATCTGCCGAAATAGCAGCTGTAGGAGCAGAATACACAACTACAGAATCAAAAGTTGCAGGACTAGTACATCCTCCGTCAGTTACCTCAAGACTAATCCACATAGTTCCGCCAGTTGGCCATCTCAAGTTATATGGGCCGGCACCCGATCCGCTTAATATGGTTCCACCACTAAAAAGCCAGTTATATGTGGCAGTAGGCGAACTTGTACCTCCGTATGTAATAGTTGAAAAATCGTCTGAACAAATGGGAGATACTACAGTGAAATCGGAACTGGGAACCGGAACAACGTCAACAAAAACACTGTCAATAGCACTTTGCCCTGTAACTGTATCAGTAATTTGAACTATATACCAAGTGTCTTGTGTAGGGTAAACTTCGGGTGGATCAAATACTGTAGGTCCATGGCTCCATTGAACTAAAACGTTCGAAGGGCACATTATTTCTATATTATCTAACCCCCAGTGGTCGTTAGACATGCTGGAATAATCTTGCTGTATCCATCTGAAACGTGTAGAAGGCGTTTGTGCAGCTGTTGGAACAGGAAATGTATAATTATTCCAAACAGTAAACGGTGTATTATAGTTAGTTATGGAATTATTGTTTGAACCTGGCGCAATAGCATTAGGAAGAATAACACCATCAGGTCTGAAATAGGCAATATCGTGCCATGTTCCACCACTGTTTGTAGAATATTGCAGTGTTATACCTTCATCCATTTCATCAATACCCTCGCAAGGAGAAGACTGACTTTGTATGGCATATTTCATGTCAAACGATATTTCACAAGCACCATTAACGTTGAAATTTATGGTGGTTAGTGTTCTTGGTATCGGAACTGCATCGCCCATCCACAAATAAATTGTTCCATCTGCTGTAGGATTACATGGATTGGAAAAAGAAACTCCATTAGTGGCAACCCACCCAGCTCCTGCTGTTCCATTATTAAAGTCGTTATTCATTAAGTATCCGCATGCTCCCACAGATGTTAATGTAACAGCGTCACCGGCACAAACAGTTGTAGGATATGCAGAGGCAGTAACAGCACATTGCGAAAATACTTCATTTTGTTGCAATCCTGCCAGTATCAAAAAGAATAAAATTGATAAATTTCTCATGGCTATTATTATTTTTGTCTGACATTCAAGTTTATTAATTCAAATTTTGTTAGAGTAGAACCCGGATCTTTGTAATTGAGAAAACTGCTGAAAATTCTGAGTGTTTTATCACCAAACGTAAAACAACGTCCTTCAACCGAATTATTACCCGCTAAAACAACAGACCTGTGATGTTCGGGCGATAATCTGTCTCCACAATTAAAACAATTACCATTATAATACATCAACACATCCCAGTCAGCTATTATTTCAAAGTCATTTGTATTTTCCAGCTTCAATAGAACATATTCCCTGTGATAGCTATTGGCTGTGTCGTTGCATTGAGCAACTTCGTAATAAAAATTCACACCGTCAATTTCATACAGAAATTCCCATTGAGATGTTTTTTTAAATTCAACTTGCTGAGCAAATAAGCTATTGCTTGAAAACGATATAAATAGGATAAACAGAAAAATTACCCCCCAAAAATAATGTTTCATTATTCAAAATTTTAATGTTAGATAATAACTTTTTAAATAAGTTTAAAAAGCTTTACAAATTTACTAAAACAAAAATTAATTCGATAAATTTTTTCACTATTGTCCGATAAAAAATATTTCAATTTGCCGGAGATTGTGCATTTGCACCAAATTCAAAAGAAATGCGACAATGCTCACTTTGCTTCCGCCTTTTATCGACAGCGGTTGATTTTTTTGTTTACTTTAAAAATTTTAATTGAGAATTTATTCGGAC
>CAZJYL010000185.1:0-5336 GCA_964550265.1 uncultured Bacteroidaceae bacterium | reverse complement strand
GTATTATTCGCACTATTATTTATTATCCTTTGAGGTTAGGGCGTAATTTTGATGAACTTTACAGAGTGGTCATTGCTTTGCAGACTGCCGATGAATTTAAAATTGCCACTCCGGCCGACTGGCGTCCGGGTGATGACGTAATAGTACCTACTGCAGGTTCTTGCGGTGTGGCTAAAGAAAGAATGGAAAACAAAGACAACATGCATTGTCACGACTGGTTTTTCTGTACAAAGCCTTTAAGTAAAGAAGAAGTTGAAAAAAAGATTTTGAAAAAATAATTGTATGAAACAGATTTTTGCAATTCCGCTTGAAAACGGAGTTTTGTGTGCACATTTCGGACATTGTCAAACTTTTGCCATTGTTGAAACCGAAAATTGTCAGATAATCAATGTTAAAGAGGTTGTTCCACCGGAACACGTACCTGGCTTATATCCAAAATGGGTAGCACAATTTGGCGTAACCGACGTAATTGCGGGCGGCATGGGGCAGCAGGCCATAACTTTATTTAATGCTCAAAATATAAATGCTTATGTTGGTGCGCCTCAAAAACCGGCCAAAGATTTGGTTGAGGATTTTCTTAACGAGCGTTTGGAATTAACTGCAAACTACTGCAATCATGATGGACATGAGCACCATGGACAATGTAAACACTGATAAATCTGAAATAATTGACAAGCGTTGCATACAATGTTTTTTGAGAACATATAACAGGTTGTTCGATAAATTCAATGTGGATGAGCATAAGCGCAACAGTTTTTTAAACTTTTTTAATGAGGCGTGGAGCAAAAATGAGTTTTTGCCTGCGCCACGGATACAACAATTGCTTAACAAGGAATTTGGACAAATTGTGGGGGAAACAGACCCGTTTGAATCTGAGAAAAAGGAAAACAATGCTGTTGCGCTTGAATTATACAGTAAAATTAAGCCTGAGGTTCAGGCATCTGCCGAACCTTTCGTTATGGCGTTAAAACTGGCTATTGCAGGAAATGTAATGGATTATGGAGCACATAGCAGCTTTGATATTAATGCCACTATTCAAAAGGCCTTGAATACTGAGTTTGCAATAGACCATTCAGCCGAACTGAAAGATAGAATTGAGTCAGCTGAAAACATTCTGTATCTTGGTGATAATGCCGGAGAAATTGTTTTCGACAGATTATTTATAGAAACCATTTCGCATAAAAATCTGACTTTTGCAGTTAGAGGAAGGCCGATTTTAAACGATGTTACAATTGAAGATGCTGTTTTTACCGGCATGGATAAGGTGGCTTCGGTTATTTCCAACGGCGCAGGAAATCCTTCTACCGTACTTGCAGATTGCAGTAAGGATTTTATAGATGCATTTAATAAGGCTGACTTAATAATTTCTAAAGGGCAGGGGAATTTAGAAGGTTTAATCAATCAGTTTGATTCCCGTATTTTTTTCCTGTTGATGACAAAATGCGATGTTATTTCAGACAGGCTTAACGTAAAGAAGGGAAGTTTTTTGGTAGTGAACGGATTAAAAATTAAAGGGGTATGAAGCCGGTAAAAATTGCCATTGCAAGTGGCAAAGGAGGAACGGGAAAAACATTTGTTGCCACGAATATTTTTAATGCTTTAATAAAAGAGAATATTCCTGCAACCATTGTGGATTGCGATGCCGAAGAACCTAATGTTCATTTATTTTATAAAAACGGAGTTTTAGAAACAGAGACAGAAGTTTTTATAAAGGTTCCTGTTATTGACGAATCGCTTTGTACACATTGCGACCGTTGTCGTCAGTATTGTTCATATAATGCCATTTTTCATATTCCGTCGTTAAAATCCATCAGTGTGATGGAAGAATTATGCCATGGCTGTAATGCATGCTTTGTTGCCTGCAACGACAATGCGATTAATCCTAAACAAAAATCTTTGGGGAAAGTAAGGCGATATAAAATTGGAGAGCAGCATCGTTTTATTGAGGCAAGAACCCACATAGGTGTATATTCTTCGGTTGATGTCATTAAGGCAGCCATTGCAGAATCTTCGCAGGATAAATATGTAATACTTGATTCTCCGCCGGGAACTTCATGTCCTTTTATTCAAACTGCCCACAGGTCCGATTATGTTGTTTTGGTTGCTGAACCAACACCATTTGGTTTGAGCGATTTAATTCAATCTGTAGAAACACTTAAGGATATGGATAAACCTTATGGTGTTGTGGTTAATAAAGTTGATATTGGCAATGACGACATGTTTGAATATTTAAGGGAAAACAATATTGAATTATTAAAAAAAATTCCTTTTTCGCGTGAGATTGCCGAAAATTACTCGAAAGGGATTTTATATTCATCAGCTGATAAAGGCTTGAGAACAGAGTTTCTGGATTTGTTTGAAAATATAAAAAACAGATTATGGAAGTAGCTGTAATAAGCGGAAAGGGCGGTACTGGAAAAAGCTGTATTACTGCATCACTGGCAAGTATGGCTAAAAATATTTTATTGGCCGATTGCGATGTGGATGCTGCAAATCAGTATCTGCTTTTTCAGCCTGAAATTAAAAGTGAAGAAGTATTTGTATCAGGTCAAAAAGCCATTATTGATTATTCTGTTTGTAATGATTGCAATATTTGTATTGATTACTGTGAATTTGATGCTATCAGCAGAAATAAGGACAGAGTTGAAATATCAGAAATCAGTTGCGATGGTTGCCGGCTTTGTATGAGAATATGTCCTGTAGGTGCAATCAGGATGATAGATAACGATAAAAGCCGTTTATATAGCGGTTCTTTCAGATACGGGGATATGGTTTATGGCAGACTGGCACCGGGCGAAGAAAATTCGGGCAGATTAGTCAGTGTGGTGCGCGAAAAGGCAAAGCAAGTTGCAAAAGAAAATTCCCATGATTTAATTCTTTACGATGGCCCTCCGGGAATAGGCTGTCCGGTTATTTCAACCATTACCGGTATTGATAAGGCTGTGATAGTAACAGAAGCATCATTGTCGGGGATGCATGATATAGAAAGAATATTGGAAACCGTGGAGCATTTTGGTATTAAGTCGGTTGTGGTAATTAATAAATTTGATTTAAATAATGACATAGCCGAAAAAATAACTGAATTTTGCAAATCGAAAAATATTGAAGTAATAGCCAAATTACCGTATGATACATTAGTTACCAAAGCAATGGTTTCAGGAAAGTCATATTTTGAATATGCTCCGAAATCCGACATATCATTATTAACAAAAAAGATTTGGAGTTTTATTTCTGATGGCAAAAAATAAAATAATATAACTGCAAAGAGAGCTTTTTCAATTATTAAGCCTAATTTTGCAAATTTGATTTTAAATCGAAAAAAGAAGAAGAGGAATGAAAAACGAAGAACAGATAACAGTTAAGAAAAAGGCAGTACGCATTGATTGTTATTTATGTACTAATTGTGGCATGTGCTATAATGTTTGTAAAAAGCATGCCATTGGCAGGGTTAGTAATTACAGTTGCGACAAATGCATAAAATATTGCACTTCGATGGATGTACCGTGCAAACCGGTTAGTTTTTGCATTGATGATGCAATATGCGATTTGTGTGGTGATTGCATTTCGGCATGTATGGTAAATGCAATTAGAGTTGTTGATATAGAGGATGAGGAATAGGTTTTATTAAGAATATTTTAGAGTGTTATTTTCATCTAAAACTTATATGATTTTTTAATTTACGGATTATGAATTTATACGAAGAATTAAAAAAAGACATACGTTATGTAGAAGGGATGAATGCATGCATAAATTGCGGCACATGCACTGCGGTATGTCCGGCTGCAGCCGTAAGCGATTACGACCCGCGCAAAATCGTTGACATTGTTCAAAAAGAAAATGAAAAATATTTAATAGAAGTTCTTAAAGGCGATGAAATATGGAGGTGTGGCGAGTGTTTATCGTGCAAGACACGTTGCCCGAGAAATAATGTGCCTTGCTATATTGTGCAGTCCTTAAGAGCATTATCTATTGAACGTGGTTATTTTATAGAAAGCGAACAGGGCAGAAAGCAGCTGGCTGTTAAACGAACTGTTGGCGACCATATCCTTGAGTATGGATACTGTGTATATATTGATGAAGTCAGTAACGAAATGTATCCTGAACAAGGCCCCGTATGGCAATGGATGAGAGATAACAAAGAAAATGTTATGCAACGGCTTGGAACCAGCTATAAGCAGGATAAAGCCGGAGCATTGCGAAATACTGATAAAAAATCATTGGAAGATTTGCAAAAAATTTTCGATGCAACAGGCGCTACAGACCGTTTCAACAAAATTGAGACAGCATCTGCAGAATTTGCGGCAAAACACGGTATTGGGTTTAGTAAGGGGCATGATGAGTATTTTAATAAAACTTATAATGGATATCAGGAAGGAGGCAGCCTAAATGAAGTATCAGAAAAATGAAAACTGGGAAAGACATCAAAAGGAAATAGCTGACGACAACTATTATCTGGCACGTAGTTGCATACGTCAAAATTTTTTCCCTGCGGCTGAAGATATTTTTATCAAAATCATCAGAAATGACATTGGTAAAAATATTTATGATGACCCAAGACAAACAACTTGCAGCGGTATAGCTTATCATTCCGGTGTAATTCCTTTTGAAACCACTATGACAGTGGTTGCCCGTCAATTTGCATTAATGACAGAGGCCGGTTTCGAAAATTTTGTTTGCTCATGTGTTACTTCATTCGGTATTTATTCTGAGGTACTTGAAACATGGAAGCATTTTCCGGAAAAGGAAGCTGAAGCGCGAGATATTTTGAAATCAACCACGGGAATGACTTTTGAAAAACCTAAAAACCTTGCACATACCAGCGATCTGATTTATAAATACCGAAATATAATAGCAGAAAAATCTAAGTTTAAATTAATAAACAAACATAATGGCAAGCAATTAAACGTTGTTGACCATGTTGGCTGTCATTATGCAAAAATATTTCCTGAGAAAGGAGTTGGTGGCGCTGAATTTCCATACGTACTTGCAGGCATGGTTGATGCATGGGGTGGTGCACAGGTAGATTATCCCGAACGACGTCATTGCTGTGGATTTGGTTTCAGGCAATACCTTCTTAAATCAAACAGGGGCTATTCTGTAGCAAATTCAAAAATTAAATTTGACTCCATGGAGCCATATAAACCAGACTGCATAATAGCAAATTGTCCGGGCTGTACTTTTTTTCTTGACCGCTGGCAATATGTGATTGCTGAAATGGATGGCAAAACTTACGGAGAAAACAATATGGGAATTCCTGTACTTACTTACGAAGAATTAGCAGCTCTTTTGCTTGGCTATGACCCATGGGATATTGGCTTGCAGGTACATCAGGTGGC
>CAZJYL010000184.1:0-5395 GCA_964550265.1 uncultured Bacteroidaceae bacterium | reverse complement strand
AAATATTTGGAATGTAAAAATCAACTTCACCGCAGGGAAATTCTTCGGGTAAAATCATTACGGTATCAATGCTTGAACAGCCTCTGTTATCTATGACTGTAAGTATATAGCTTCCGGGTGTTAAACTATATGTAGTATCTGATATCGATGAGCCGTTCAAATCATAAATATACGGAGTTTCGCCACCGCTTATATTTAAAAATAAAGAACCGTCATTTTTACCTGCACAGGACTCATTAAACGATATATATGAAATAATAGGAATACCGCCAACTACTATTGTAGTGGTATCGCTGTTGCCGCACATGCCGCCAATGGTGTAAATAATAGTGGAAGAACCAATACCTGCAATTGCCGGATTGAATATTCCCGATGATGAATTAATAATTCCATTACCGTCCCAAATACCGCCGGGTTGAGCTGCTGTAAACGTAAATGGTGCAGCATTGGTGCAAATAAAACCCACGTCGTTAATACTGGCATTGGCATAAGGCATGGTGCCAACGTTAATTGAGTTGGAATTTGAACAAGAATGAATAGTTGTTACGGTAACTGAGTATATTCCTGGAGCGGTAACATTTATGGCCTGATTTGTAGAGCCATTGTTCCAGATATAACTTGAACCGGCATTAGCCGCATCCAGCAACAACGAAGTGCCTTCGCATATAGTTGTATCATTACCCAAATTAATATTTGGCAGAGGATGTATGCTAATTTGATGATATGCCGTATCAAAACAACCATTTGAACCGGTTACAACCACAAAGCAATTTAAGACATTTGTATTGGAGGTAACAAAATTTGCATTTGCAGTTGACTGACCTGATGACCACAAATAATAAACCCCGCCTGATGCCGTCAAAGAAACCGTATCAAATGCGCATGCCTCTACATCTCCGCTGATATTAGGAATTGGAAGTGGTAGTACCTCAAAATACACCGAATCGGTGCTTGTACAGCCTAAATTGTCAGCTACCGTAACCGATATGCTGTCTGATGCAGATGGTATAAACGTAATGGAGGAACCATTCATGCCATTTTCCCATAAATAAGTTGTTCCACCCGACGCCGTTATGGTAATGGGATGACTAAAGCAAATAGTACTGTCCCCGCCAAATGTAATAATCGGATTGGGCTGCACACTAATAGCTATTGAATCTGAAAACTTACAGCCATTGGTGCTTGTTACTGTTAAAATATATAAATTGGCAGTACTTATGTTAATCGATTGCGAAGTTGCACCCGTATTCCAATTATAAGCTGAGCCGATAATACCGGGTGTAAGGGTAATGCTGGTTGTTTCGCAAATTGTTGTATCATTTCCTAAATCGAATTCGGGCAGAGGCAGAACAGTGGCTGTGAAAAATGCAGTATCGGAACAGCCATTAGCATCAGTTGCAATAACATTATAATCATACGTACCTAATGAATTCCAAGTAATATTAATGGTAGACGTAGTCGCAGAATTTGACCACAAGTAAGCATTTCCACCGCTAGCAGACAAAGAAGTAGTATCATGTAAGCATGGTGTGCTATTTCCTGATATTAATGGAGTGGGTAATGGGTAAACTATAGTATGAATGCTGTCTTTTGCCGAACACCCATTATTATTTGTTGCAGTAACAGTTAATGTTGCGCTGGTTGAGGGTAAAAACGATATATTGCTTGTGTTGAAGCCATTGCTCCAGACATAACTATTTCCGCCGGAAACCTGTAAATGCATGGAATCATTTAAGCAAACCGTAGAATCACCACTGAAAGTAATTATTGGTATTGGTTTAACCTTAATATGAACAGTATCTCGTTCTATACATGTTAAATATGTGGATACCACGCTAATTGTGGTATCCGAGACAATTGTAAGTTGAATGGTGTCATTTGTTGAACCGATACTCCAATTATACGTCATGGAGCCGGTAGCATAGATATCTATTGTTTCGCCATAGCATACAGAATCTACAGCCCATATAGTATTAAAGTTTTTTGGACATGGTACAAACTTTAGTATAAGAGCTTCGCGTGCCCCATTTAATACGTTATCGAAATATGCTCCATTGCCGGGATTTCGAAGCGGAAATGCTGCTGATTGCGAATAGCCTGCAGCAAACACATGGTCATTTGGCGACACTCTGATATCATATAGCGGGTCATCTCCCGTTCCTCCGATAACCGTTGCCCATTTTGCATTAAAAGCGGAATCAACTTCCAGCAGAAATCCATCATAAGCACCATTGTGTGTGCTGTCTATATATGAACCATCCATTGGATTATAGGTGTACATATTACTCCTTGTGCTTCCAACTAAATATAAGTTTTTGTGCGAGTCTATTGTTAAGCCATATCCCGTTGCATTATTTCCGCCATAATAGCTGCAATAATCCTTACCTCCATTTGAATTGAATTTTGCAAGAAAAGCATTGTATGCCCCATTAATTGTAGGGAAATACAATCCCGCACCAATATTATTAACTACCGGAAAGTTATTGGATTTTGTTGCACCGGTAATTACCCATTCATTTTTTGGTGTAGATATTAAATCCTCAACAAAGTCGTCGCTGGTGCCACCCAAATACGAATGCATTATCTTTTGACCACTTTGGTTGAATAATGTAAATCCAATATCTACTGCTCCTGAAAATGACTGAGTGTAGCTACCGGTTAAAGATGAAAATACAGGTATATCTGTTGATGTTGTTGTGAAAACAATACACATATTGCCATTATTGTCTATGTCAAAACAAGGTTCCACATCAAAATCGTTTCCGCCATAAAACGTACTCCATGTCATTTTAAATGTTAAATCAAACTCTGTTATTGTAATATCATGGACAGAAATAGTATTTTGATTATAAGCCCCGGTTTTCGGGACTATTGGAAACTGAATTGCTGCATTTGTTTTAGGGGCAAAACCTAAACTATCGTAATGAGTTTGACCTATAACATATATTTTATTGTTATAAAATGAACAATCCCAGGCTTTGTCATTATTCGAGTAACTTCCATAATATGTAGCCCAGGCTCTTTGATCGGGGTATGGATTCATTTTATTAAATACAATTATAAATCCGTCTTGTGTACCGCGCAAAGTTGTGTTATTATAGGAGCCCGGTATTGGAGAAACCAATGTTGGGAAATTGGGGGATTTTGTGTAGCCAACAACAATCAACATATTATTATTACAAAACATGTTGAGCGGGATATCATCTTCGCTGCCCCCATAATAGGACGACCAAATAAGTTTGCCGTTATCATTGAATTTTAAAATACCCAAATCTTTTTTGCCTGCCGAAACCCCCTGGTACCAGGTTAGCGAAGAGTCTAAAACCGGA
This sequence comes from uncultured Bacteroidaceae bacterium, assembly GCA_964550265.1. GTDB lineage: Bacteria > Bacteroidota > Bacteroidia > Bacteroidales > DTU049 > GWF2-43-63. The sequence continues at coordinate 2,066 of CAZJYL010000184.1, read as the reverse complement.
AAATCGGTTGAAACCACTTCCAAAAGCATATAAATAAAACCATCAAGACTGCGTTCTATCACCCAAACCTGTTCCATACCTGAGCCTCCGAAAAACGTTGCCCAAACTAAAGGCGGATCTATTGTTAATGATTGACCGTCTTTTAAACTCACAAAATCATCACAATAGTAAGTTAAAATATTATTGTCAAGCTTTTGCTTAACAGAAACTTTTTCTCCTGAAGACAAATATGAATACAATGGCCCTTCTTCCAGATCGCCATATTCGGAGTTAACAATTAGCTTATCATCCTTTAGATACAAGTCTTTTTGCCCATCAAATCTGAGTTTTATGTTTTTTATATCAGCTCCTGAGTTAAGAATGAAATTGTATTTAATGTTTTCACCCTGAACTATAAATTGCCAGTCGATAGACGGATAAACATTTTTAATGGTAATTTTTTTAACAGGTTTTATGTTTTCAACTCCTTGTGGCATCAAATTGTTGAAAATACTTACCGACTGATCGTCAGCATAAGTAATTTCAGTGTTTTTTATATTGATTTTGGCATCAATTGCTGTTACATCAACACGATGATGATACACTGTGGTTTTTTCATCTCTGTGTTTTGGATCCGGTCTATTCCCTGATGAATCAGAATCAATTACTATTTTTTTAAATACATAAGACAAGCCGTTTTTTGTCAAATAAAAGTCAAGTCGGGGGGTGTTCATGTAAAACAAAACATGATTTGCCGGAGTCCCATCAGAATTGGCTAATTGCCCTTTATTTTCCAAAAGTAAAGGCTCCGATCTGCTGTGATAGCTATTCTGTGCTACGGACAACATACAGACACAGATAAAAATAAATATTGTTAATAAACGCATAATGTATATTTTTTCAATAAGACGTGATTTCCAATAAAACGTTGCATGGCAAATTTACTTAATTTTTACAATTTTTTCGGAATTTCATCATTTATAAATCAAATTTACTTTTAAGGAATTTTACTTTATGCATATTAACGCAAGCTTAATTTAGTAATGGTTTAAATTGTATTTTTGCATAAAAAACATGCTTAAATTCAGCAAGAATCAATTATCGTCTTTGATTGAAAAACTTTTTTTAAAGGCCGGTTGTTCTCCCGAAAATGCCAGAATCATTACAGATATGCTTGTAGCTGCCGAAATGCGTGGAATTCCAAGCCATGGTGTAATGAGAATAAAAGATTATATCGGCTTGTGGCAAAAAGGCAGAATGAATATGAATCCGTCATTAAAAATAGTACATGAAACTCCTTCTACTGCCACAATTGACGGAGATATGGCGCCGGGTATGGTTGCGGGTAAATTTGCAATGAATTTAGCAATTGAAAAAGCTAAAAAAATAGGATCGGGCTGGGTAGCCGTAAGAAATTCCAACCATTTTGGCATTGCGGGTTATTACACTATAATGGCTGCAGAAAAAGATATGATTGGTTTCGCCATGACTAATGCCAACGCTTTGGTAGCCCCTACTTTTAGTGTTGACAGAATGTTGGGGACAAATCCGATTGCTTTTTCCATACCGGGTAAAAAAGAGCCCATATTTACTGCTGACTTTGCCACCACACCAATTGCCAGAGGTAAATTGGAGTTAATGGAAAAGCAAGGCAAAAAAGCACCATTTGGCTTTGTTCAGGATGCTGACGGGAATCCGTCTGATAATCCGGCGGTTTTAAAAAATGGTGGTGCCATTTTACCGCTTGGGGGCGATTATGAACATGCCAGCCATAAAGGATACTGTCTTGGTGCAATGGTAGATATATTATCAGCAATATTGTCAGGTGCTAATTTTGGACCATTCGTGCCACCTCAGGTTGCATATCTCGACCCTAAGCCTGATGCTCCGGGTCAAGGTTTGGGACATTTTTTCGGAGCTGTTCGTTTGGATGGGTTTAGGCCTGCTGATGAAGTGAAAGAGTATATGGATTTATGGATTAGTACATTCAGAAAAGCTAAGGTTGGCATTAATCATGAACATCTTATTATTCCCGGCGAACCCGAATTGAAAAATGAAAAACTTAACGAAATTAACGGTATAACAAT
>CAZJYL010000183.1:0-5424 GCA_964550265.1 uncultured Bacteroidaceae bacterium | reverse complement strand
ATATAAGGCTCTGATAAAGAAGCATAAGTACCGGGGAAAACATCATTCTGAGTATATGTTCTACCCCAGGTGTAAGGAACATTTGCAGGATCTATATCCCTTGTTAGATTACCTTTTGAAGGGATGATTTCCATGTTTTGAAAATCCAAATAATCAACCGACAATACTTTAACCTGCATGTCAGCCATATCAGGAATTATCAAAGAACGGGAATATCTGCACAGATCTGGCTCGCCGGCAACAAGCAATGGCGATGCTCCCTTCATTGTTACACTTTTTTTAATCCCCTGAGAGGTTTCTATGTCTTTAACATAAAACCCTTGAAAATTATACTCTATAACAGTTTCTTCATGCGTAGAGGAAATAATTGTAAATAATGGCTTGGATTCGTCATTATTTAACGAAATGTAAGATTGGGCTTTTAAAGTAGTAAAAGACACAATCAGTAAAATAGAAAAAAGAAACTTTTTCATGTTTGTTTTTATTTAATTACAGCAAAAGATTTCGAATAATTCAGATTTTGTGAAACTAAATTCACTGTGTAAATACCCGATTCCCATCCCGACAAATTTACAGGCAAATATATTTGGCCATAAGCATCCTTATACTTTTCGCAATAAACCATTCTGCCATCCGACGAAAACACAGTAATTTGTACCTCGCAATTTTTATCAAGAGAAGTTGAAACAGTTACATAATCGCCTATGGCAGGGTTTGGGAATATTGTAATATCGTTTTTGGAAAGCGGCAATTCTATATCAGAAGAAATAATACTGATTGGAGGGAAAACTATATTATCCAAAAATGCCGCATCCAGCCCATTTGCAAAAGAATAATCCTTAATATATGACCACATTAAAGTTCTCTGTCCGGCAGTAATCCAAAATCTCTCAACTGACCAATCAACTTCTCCACTCCACGACCCCGCTTCAACTCCATCAATAAAAAACTTTAAAAAGTCCCAGTTCTTTTCGCTTGATACTTTCTTGTAAAATGAAAGTGAATCATCAGATAGTACATCAATTGTTATAGACAAATCAGATTGCTGGCTGTTGCCAATAATAGCTGAACGGGCAGAATAATTACCTTCGTAATATGAACCCGAGGTAATAATCCACGGATACTGACTTGTTAATTGCCACGGATATTCTGTAAACGAATTGCTTTCCCAATCTTCAATAATTTCCCCTATGTTTTTAGTGAACGTTTTACTTATTGCATAGCCCCCTATGGCATTAACATTTAGTGTTACGCTGGCGGCAGTGCCGATAGGCACATTATTGGCCACCGCAACAGTATATTTACCTGTTTCGGGAACGCCGACATATAAAGAATCATGTTGCCAACTGGCAGACACAATATTAAGTTCAGGACTGGTTGTAGTTAATAATGCTGTGGCATCCCATATATCAGAATGCCCGTCATTTATAACCTTAATTCGCATTTCTACAGTTTCGCCTGCATCTAATTTATTATTGCCATTTCCGCCAATAGCATCATTAATAATTAAACTAACTATTTTTAGATTTGGTGCATTTATTTTTAAATTAAAATTCATTGTCCATAAATTAGCACTACTATCTCTAATTGAAATTACAAAAGGCACCAAATGTTGGTCCGGAACTAATGTGTCAATTTTTATAGTAAATGCATTATTTATTGTTTTTGAGCTATTGGAATGAATTAATCCCCACACACTAACGCCGTTTAAAATCTCGACATACTGATCAGATGAAGATAAAACGGCATATACTGTAGAGTCATTTTGTAATCCGTAATTTTTTAAAGTAACATTCAATCCAATTGTTTCAATAATATCAGCTTGTTGATTATTATTACCCGTTACATCATTTATAGTTTTATTTTCCATCAACACATAAGGTCCGGCCGGTGTCTCAACAATAAAAGTAGATATGTAAGGTTTTCTAAACTGCTTTGTGCCAACTATACTTGCAGTGCCGGGATTTGTAAACGGAATAATGTTAATTACCAAATTACCACTTGCATCCGCCATTCCTGCGCCATGCCATACCCCATTTTGCGACACTCCTACGTAAGCATAAGGTTCTGTAGTAATAGCTATGGTGTTTTGTCCAAGAGGAACCAGAGCCGGATGATTAACAGTAAGCTCAGAAGGCTTACCAAAATAAATCATAAGTGAAGGGTCCCCCATTAGATGATAAATTTCACTGTAATAATTAAACATTGATGGAGAGCCTTCAAGAACGGCAAGATTACCGGCCAAAACCATTTGTCCTTGTGATGCAAACCACTCACTAAATGGCTCGCCATGCGTATGAAACGTGCGGTCGTATGACCCAAGGTGATTTGCGTCATAAACAGGATTAGCATTAATTGTTGACCTTACTCCTACACCCCAATAAAAATCTTCATTCCAATATGTACTGTTTGAACCTCCTATATATCCTATAGCACCCTTCATATTGGCACGTAAAAGTGCTTCACCAAAACACTCTGTTTGGTCAAATGTATTGGTTGAACAAGCATTACCAACCATTAACGGATACTTATGAGCATTGTTCATGGCAGATATATCGGATTTATCAAACGAGGGGTTACCCCACCCATTACTATAACCATGGGCAGTATAATTTGCGAAAGATACGCCTCTGCCGATTTCTGCTCTAATTTGCGAAGATTCATTACCACTGGCAGGATATAAATGAGTATATGAATATATTCCGTTGGTACTGTTAAAATAGGTTGATGCCCCGTAATTAACCTGCCCGTTAGCATGGGTTGGTGCCCAAGAGGCGTCAACTCCGGCTATCATAACAACGGTATCCAGCCATGTGTCTGTAGGAAACAAATACTGTTCATACTCCAGGGTTTTATCTATCTGAGGCTGCAATTCACTAACATTTGTTGCACTAAATCTGCCAAAATATGCATCCGCCAGCATATCTCCAGTGTATTCGGCATAATAAAGATCGGTGGCGTGAGAACTTGCCGTACCATTAAATGTAGGCACCTGAGCTACATCGCCAACCAATAATACAAAAGTAGGCGCAGGATCCGAAGCCGTTGCATTATCATATAAATTTTGAAGATAACTTTTAATACTTGTACTTGTATTGCCAACAGCCGGGTCTGAAGTATAAGCTTCTTCTATCAGAAATCCTTTTTTAATTTTCCATGCAATAAAAGGCTGAAGCGCATCATGAAACATAGGATCTGACACTATAGCCATTTTAATGGGATAACGAGATATGGTATCTTTTGTGTTGCAGAAAGCATTGTGATTGATTAAGTTCGAAGCAGCACCACCAAAACAAACATCGTTATATTTACTGAATAATTGACCGGTTTTATTCAAATCAGCACCGGGAAACGAAATATTCAATATTATTTCATCGTAAATTCTTATAGTTTTTGAAACAGGATTATAATCTAACGGATAAATATCTATTGAAGCTATCCTCATATTGCGGATATGCCCGTGAATTTGGGCATTTGCTCTTGACACTGTAAGGAAATCATTTGTTTTATAAACCGACTTGTCATAATAAAATGGAATTTCCCCTTCATATCCCTTGGAAACACTAGGTTGATACGGAAATAAAGGATACTTGTTTTTGGAAAAATCAGAAAGCTTATAATCCGTATAGTGACTATCAACAATATCAATGGAAATTTGTGCATTTTCCGGTACCTGAATAAGCCTGCTGATAACAGGTAAAGCCGGGGCTCCGTTTTCGCTTCTGTAAACAAACCCTTCTGAAACAATCTTGTTAAAAAAGCCTACCGACGTTTTTACCAGTTCTGTTTCAATAATTGGAGTATTTATTTGTAATTTAAGTTCTGTTAAACCTGAATTTAAAATTTTAACAGAAGTTTTTTCATTATTATCAGTCTGACCAATAACTGAGTAAAACATAATGAAAAACGTGAATAATACACAAAAGAGCCGCATATAATTTATTATAAAGTTAAAGACAAAAATAAGTTATTTATGTTGCATTATGTATATAAAAAGTTAAAATTGTTGAAAAGTTTTTATTGACAAAATTAGTCCAACTATTATATTTGTAGTTTTAAGTTGAAATAAACTTATTGAAACACTATGAGATTATTGTTTTTAGTAGTTCTTTTTCTCGTAAATTTTTTGGCTAGTGCCGGAGATATAAGTAATATGCTTGACCGTTTATTTATAAACGGCAATTATTTCGGAGAGAATCTTGTTGTTATTAATCCTTTGCAGAACAACCGTTTTGCTGTGGAATCTGTTGAAGTTAACGGCAATAAAACTTCGGATGAAATAAATTCAAGTGTTTTTGAAATTGATTTATCAGTGCTTGGATTGAACCAAGGCGATTCAGTAAATATTGTTATTAATTACTTCAGCAGCATTGAAAAACCAATAATTTATAACCCTGAGGTGCTGGAATCCAACAACAGCTTTTCATTTGAAACAATTTACATTGATAAAAAAACCGATAAACTTGTTTGGACAACTAATGGCTTACCAAACAAAGCCACTTTTGAAATTGAACAATATCGCTGGGAAAAATGGGTGCGAATAAACTCTTTATGCATAAAAGACAGTATTTCACTGAATACTTATAGCTGTGCAACAACACCTTATTCAGGCAAGAACATGTTTCGTGTAAAATTTATCGACAGTAAAGGGAATATTGTTTACAGCAACAGCGTTAAAATGCAAAGCAAAACTCCCGAGATAATGCTTGCAAAATCAAAAGTTGACAATCAAATGTTGTTTACAGGTGAAACAATGTATCAAATTTATAACGAAGAAGGCTCTATTCTTTTAAGCGGTGTAGGTTCTCAAATAGATATGACATCATTACCATCGGGAAAGTATTGGGTTAATTATGACAACAAAACCGAGCTTGTTAAAAAAAAATAAGCCGTTGCGATAATTTGGATAAGTGCATAAACAATAATTCTTCGGGCATAACAAGTATAATCCCGGATTCAGTATTTCAAAAACAAATTCAGGAACGGATTAATAATCCTGCCGCCATAGATCAGGGTTATACAAATTTATGCGGCATGGCTGTATGTGCAATGACCTTGGTCAAGTATGATCCTGCAGGATATACAAACATTTTAACCGAATTAAATAACAACCAAAAAACTTTTTATAAAAATTACAAACTAAATGCTAAAAAACGAGTTGCCCGATTTGATAAAAATTTTTTCAAAACCGGACAATTGCCGGAGGTTGATTGGCTTTTACTGGCCAATATGCGCAATAAATCAAACTTGATTCTGCCTTATGGCGGACGTATGCTTAAATGCTATGAAAAGCTTTCAGGAAGTAATTTTCCCCGCGATGTCAGACGCATATTAAAAAAGATGGGATTCGAAAAAACCGGCGACAACATGAATGGGTTTTATCCAATTCGCAAACCGGCAACTCAAACGCTTCAGGATTTGGAA
>CAZJYL010000182.1:0-5437 GCA_964550265.1 uncultured Bacteroidaceae bacterium | reverse complement strand
GTATATGCCATGAGTGTGCCGAGGGGTTGCCTCAGTGTACTGTCTGTAATTGGTTAGTGCTCGGAGGACGGGCAGAGATGCACATGTCCCCATTATGGGGGTGCCTGTGTAATAACTGCTATGACGATAAATCCCAAAAGAGCTTCGTGAAGTACGTTAAGCCTTGGCATTGGCACAAAGAGGAAGAGAACCACGAGATATTTTTCTATAAGACAGAGGAGGATGACGATATGAACCCTACGAGGTATTTCGGAGTTGAACTTGAGACACTTTGCCCTATCAGTAATGTCACAGTAAGGGCAGGAGAAATGGCAGAGATGATAAACAGGCTGGGGAAAGGACACCTATACACCGAGACAGACGGTTCACTAAGAAGAGAGTCTCCGGAATCGTTTGAAATAATTACTGAGCCTTTTACGAAAAACTATTACAAGGCTGAGATGGAGAATATTATAGGTCGCTCTGTCGAATTGCTGAGAAAGTACGGATGGAAAAGTGGTACGACAAACTCCTGTGGCTTACACTTCCATGTTTCCCGCAACACTATTCCTGTAGACACCCTCGCTAAATTACTAATGCTCACCGAACGGAGGCGTGATTTTATGTACCAGTTGAGTGGCAGGCTTAGCAAGGATGACTTCGACCAATATGCCGGAACGAACTCTATCAATGTGATTGGTGGTTATAGGCGAGCTATCTCTCCTGACGACAAAGCAGAGGTGCTATCCGACCATATTATGCATCGTGGATTTAGGAGTAGGCACACCGCACTTAACTTAACCAACAGTAACACAATAGAGCTTAGGATTTTCAAGGGCACGCTGGACATGGACCTGTTTAACGGATGTTTCGATGCGCTGAATGCGCTCATGGAAATAGCGGGGAGATACACGGCGTACCAAATATATAACATTAAGCGTAATACACTTATATCAAACCTGAGGGGGTATTCAGATAACCTTAAGAAACTATGTGATGTAAGGGGGCTGTAGAATAAATAATCTTTATGTAAAACATAAGAAAACATACGCACCAACAAATGATACCAAAAAATCGAAAGGATGATGTACATATGTGCAGAGTTATTATGACAAACAAAAACGATTTTAATATTTACGACAAGAAATATGGGATGCTTGCGCTTATGAACCACCTTGAAAAAGAATGCGGCGGGCATGGTAACGGGTACGCGCTCATTAAAGACAGAAGAATTATAGAGAGCAGGAAAGGAGTTAAGCTCACTAATGAACAGATATACCAGCGCATCAGCAAAATCAAATGGGACTATCTGGTTTACCACACAAGGATAGCAAGCGTGGGGACTACCAGTGATGCTAACTGCCACCCGTTTGTTATGGAGGATGACTGCTTAGCGATGAACGGCACGGAGTACACGCTAAGGACGCTATCCAATGCTTTTAACAGGACTGACAGTGAGGTGATATTCCGCAACCTTACTGGCTCCAGTGTATCTGAAACCACTAAGGCACTACTTGAACTGTCGAGTGTGTTTATTGGGTCTGTGGCTGGAGTTCCATTTGTTGTAAAAGCCGGAGGCACCCTGCATAAATGGAACAAGGGTAATCTGACCATGCACTGCTCCACTTTCCCTGCATCTGTACCATCTACAGAAAAAGAGGACCTTCCTGTCGGGTATATTTGGGAGAACGGTAAGGAAAACAGGCAGTACGTAAAAGCTAGAGCCACTTCCATCACACCCCTTGGCGGTTACGGTTACTATGGCAGTGAATACTACAGAGGGTACAGTTATTGGGATGATGATTATATAGGGAGCAAGGGCAACGTTAAGCCGGCGACCGTAAAAGAGAAAGTCGCATCAGCTACCCCGGCACCTGAAGGGGCGGCAATCCCTGTCAAAGAGGTTAAGGAAGAGGCAACACCCACAAAGAAGAAGAAGCCTACTGCATATGACAGGGGCTACGAGAACGGGTACGAGGACGGCTATACGGATGGGATAAACGAAGAAATGGAAATCAATTACAAGGATGGCTACGAAGATGGGTTACTTGGGCGTGAGCCTAAGTACAACGTAGGTGTGCTTAAGGATGCCAAACTGCGAGAGATGGATGACGAAGACCTAACCGATTATACGCGAGGCTGGTGTGACGGCAGGGGCACGGGTTACGAGGAAGGATATGAAGATGGGTATACAGCAGGGATAAGTGAGTACGCCCGCGAAGGATATTTGGAGGTGTAAGTATGGGTAAATTCCATAAGATAAAAAACCTGACCCCCCACCAAATAAAGATACTACTTGGGGGAGGAGCGTTTACGTTTGATCCGGGTGAACAGTGTGCACGAATTATAATCAACGAAGAAGAAGGGGATCCTCTGATGGGGATTCCCGTTTCTTATGTTGACCATGGTGAGGTGGTCGAACTGCCTGAACCTGAACATGGCACAGCGTATATTGTTTCACAGATGGTAGCTCAGGCAAGGAAGGACAGGGAAGACCTGTTCTTCCCGCTTGGGCTGGTAAGGGATGAACAGACACATAGGGTGCTCGGTGCATATAAGCTAGGGCAGATAAAAAAGGAGGTAGAATAATGGAAGACATGGAGAAAGTAGCAGTAGTAACACCGGAAGTGGCAACGGCAGTATGCGAACATTGCGGAGAGCAGTTTGATGTAGACGAGATGGTTGAAACAGTATCGGGCGGGCTAGTGTGCAGGGATTGCTTTGAAGCGATATACATTGTTTGCGCTGATTGTGGGCTGGCAGTGAAGCAAACTCTCTCGATAGAAATTAGCGATACTGAAGAGTTGATTTGTGCCGATTGTTATGGGGAAGGCGACTACTTCTGCTGTGCCAACTGCGGAAACTACTTTAGTGACGCTGAGCTGAATACCACGGGGAATGGAGATAACGTTTGTGACGACTGCTTAAATCGCAGCTGCACAGAGTGTGATTGTTGCCACTCTTATTATTTTAGCGATGATATGTTTTATGCTAATGGCTCAGAGGATAGCGTGTGTGGCGACTGCTGGGACAATAACTACGAAGGATGCTGTGAGTGCGGGAGGACATTCCGGCGCGACGATATGTATATGATGGAAGGCGACTGGTACTGTATGTCTTGCTATGAAGACCGCGAGGAGGAAGCTCCTGAGCCTATGACAGCACGTGAGATTCTGGAAACCAAAAACATGCAGAAAGTTATGCCCCCTACAAATGTACTAGGGTATCATAGTAACACGCCGAGGTGCTTCTTCCGCGACGAGTCTTCCGAGCCACCTATCTCTAAATACTTTGGCATCGAGCTTGAGATTGATGTTCCTCCATCAAAACAGGACGAGCAATATAGGGCTAGTGTGGTCTCTGCAGTTTTAACTGCTCTAAACACAGATGAGAACGGGCAAAACTGGAACCACTGGACTGCAATGAATGATGGTTCCACCAGCAGCTATGGTTTTGAGCTTATAAGCCAGCCAATGACTATCAAATATATGGAGCAAGCTAAAATTATTGAGAGGCTATGCGATGCTCTACAGATTGCGAAAGACGAGGGGTATAGAAGTCATGATACATCCACCTGTGGTCTGCACTTCCACGTTTCTAAAAATGCACTGAGCGAAAAATGTATCGTTAATGCGATGATGCTGGTCGATAAGTTCTGGGATGTCGTGTTCAAGATGTCCCGCAGAAACACGAGCAACATTCACTGGGGCAAGAAGATGAATTGCTTCTGCTATCTGGAGCCAGATTTTAATATGCAACACGACCAAATGATAAGCAATGTAAAGAACCCGCACTTCGCAGGGGACAGATATAATGCTATCAATCTAACTAACGATCATACAATTGAGTTGAGGGTGTGCAAGGGTACCATGAAAAAGAATACGATTATGGCGAGTCTGTACTTCTTCGATTTCCTATTAGAACTAGGTGAGACTGAGACCAGATACCGTATATTCACAATGACAAAGGAGGAGTTTATCGACAAGGCAAAAGAATATCATCCTTCAATAAAAACCTACTTCGAGGAGCGTGACATAGCCTAGTGGGTGTGTTATTATAGCCTATAGGGGGGAGTTGAGGAGCGGGGGATACACCCCTGTTCCTCTTTTTATTATACAAAGGAGGAATTAGTATGACTGAAGAAAGAATCCGCAATTTAGAGCAAGCAATTATACACATAGAAGAAGTTCTATCTATGTGCATGAGCGACGATCCGTTTTATTGCGCCGGTAAGAATTGCCCCGAAGACCATTTACTCTTGCCTCATTGCCCATTGTCTGAACTGTATGAGTGTACTTTTAAAATAAAACGCTGGACGGGAGAGAAGATACAGCATGACCTATAACTACGAAGGACTCGAGGAAGATTGCGCAAAAAGGAGGCGGTGTGATATGTTCCGCAACACAGAATTGTTAAATAAAATTAGTGCCGGAGTAGAGCTTATTGCTGAAGGCGAGCTAATCTACTTGGTAGCGAGTGAGGATAAAGAACAAAAATGGGACATAACTCCAGATGCTTATGCGGCGGTTTTCCGCAGTATGGCGGCTCATGCGGAGAGGCTTGGCGGCAATTGTGCAATTGCTTTTCCGGGGGGCGTGTTGCAGTTTAAGAAAAGGGACAGGTAAGCCTGAAGGAGGGTACGGAGTGATGGAAGAACTGAAGGCATTATCCCTCTTTAGTGGAATAGGTGGACTTGACCTTGCCGCTGAGATGGCAGGGATTGAGACCGTTGCATTGTGCGAAATAGAGCCATTCCCGGTGGAAGTGTTGAAGAAAAGGTTTCCGGATGTTCCAATATTTAGCGATGTGCGAAAACTTAAAAGAGGTGATATAGATGGAACAATTGACATTATTCACGGCGGATTTCCCTGCCAAGATTTATCCCAAGCAGGAAAGCAAGTCGGTCTCACAGGAGCAAGGAGCGGACTGTGGTTCGAAATGCTCCGAGTCATCTCTGAACTTCGACCCCGTTATGTCCTTGCTGAGAATGTGCGTGGAGCAGTCAATCTCGCCCTCGATACCGTGTACTCCAACTTGGTCAACGAAGGTTACAAAGTCTACCCGTACGTTATTCCAGCATCTGCGGTTGGTGCGCCCCACCAAAGGGAAAGACTGTTCGTTGTTGGAGTCAGGAGCGATGTGGCCTACGGTGCGTGCAAGCGACTACAAAGGATGCGGACCGCACCGGAGCAAGAGTCAGAGGTACATGCTGGCGAAACAATACCTCTGTGCGACAGTATCGGAAGCGGAGAACTCTGGCCCACGCCACAAGCTATTGACGGAAGTGCAGGAGGAATAATCTCACCTGACGATATTTATATTCAGAAGGAAAGCGGATTATTCCGCAAAATAAATAGAAACGGCACAGATGGGTCTGTGGGGCTTGCAAGGATGGTAAAGTTGTGGCCCACGCCTAGGGCTCAAGAACCAGGAAGAACAACAGAGGGATATGGCAGAG
>CAZJYL010000181.1:0-5444 GCA_964550265.1 uncultured Bacteroidaceae bacterium | reverse complement strand
CATGGGAGCCATACCGGCACCACCACCAATAAACATCATTTCTTTTTTGGTGTCTTTTATATGAAATTCGCCATAAGGACCACTTACCATAACTTTGTCGCCAGGCTTAAGCGAGAAAATGTAGCTTGAACACACACCGGGATTAACATTCATAAAGGAATTAGTTTTGCGATCCCAAGGAGGAGTGGCAATACGTACATTAAGCATTATTATATTGCCTTCGGCAGGATGATTTGCCATGGAATAAGCTCTAAACAGCGGCTCTGAATTTTTCATTTTCAAATCCCACATTTTGAATTTATCCCAATCTTCATGAAATTGCGGTTCTATGTCGAAATTTTTAAAATCTATTTCAATATCTCCGGGTACGTCTATTTGAATATATCCGCCACTAAGGAAATTAAGAAATTCGCCTTCGGGTAATTTAATGACAAACTCTTTAATAAAGGTTGCCACATTACGATTGGAAATAACCTCACACTCCCATTTTTTTATACCGAAAATTGCAGGCGGTATTTCAATTTTTAAATCTGTACGAACCTTTACCTGGCAGCCAAGTCGCCAGTTTTCTTTTATTTGTTTTCTGGTAAAGAAGCCAACTTCGGTTGGCAAAATTGAGCCTCCGCCTTCGGGTACCTGACATTTGCACATTGCGCAAGTTCCGCCCCCACCACAAGCTGACGGCAAAAATATTTGCTGGGCAGCCAAAGTTGATAATAAACTTGAACCCGGCGAAACCTCAAGTTCTTTCTCATTATTGATTGTGAGTTTAACATTCCCTTGCGGTATAAGTTTTTTTCGCGCATATAGCAATAAAGCAACAAGGCTAATAATAACAAATAAAAATACTATTACACCTACGATAACAATTGTTCCTGTTGATATTTCCATCAGAATCATAAAATCTTTTTTTGCATTAAATAGTAATTCCAAAAAAGCTCATAAAAGCAATTCCCATCAACCCTGTAATAATAAACGTTATTCCAAGCCCACGCAATGGAGCAGGAATATTTGAATAGGACAACTTTTCGCGTATTGCAGCAATGGCAACAATTGCCAGTAACCAGCCTATTCCGGAGCCAAGTCCAAATGCTACAGATTCGCCAACGGAGGCTAATTCACGCTCCTGCATAAAGAGAGATGCACCAAGAATAGCGCAATTAACTGCAATTAAAGGCAGGAAAATTCCCAAAGCATTATATAATGAAGGACTAAAACGTTCCACCACCATTTCAACAAGCTGTGTCATTGCAGCAATAACAGCAATGAACATGATAAAGCTTAAAAAACTTAAATCAAGTTCAGCAAATGACTCGCTAATCCAAACCATAGCTCCTTTTTTCAGAAAATAAGTATCCAGTAAAAAATCAACAGGTACAGTAATAAGCAATACAAATGTAACAGCCAGACCAAGGCCCAAAGATGTTTTTACCGTTTTGGAGACAGCTAAATAAGAGCACATGCCTAAAAAATAGGCGAAAACCATATTATCTATAAAAATGCTCTTGACAAATAAATTTATAAAGTCGTGCATAGTACTCTTTTTTAACTTTTATCAATTAAATCTTTATTACGGCTGCGGTGTACCCAAACTATGGTACCAACAATTATTAGTGCCATTGGAGGCAAAATCATAAGGCCATTATTTTCGTATCCAAAATCATAAACCGATTTTGGAACAATCTGATATCCATACAAGGTTCCTGAGCCAAGCAGCTCTCTGAAAAAAGAAACAATCACAAGTATTATTCCGTATCCCAATCCGTTACCTATCCCGTCAATGAAAGATTGCCATGGTCTATTAGCCATTGCAAAAGCTTCCAGACGTCCCATAACAATACAGTTTGTGATGATTAACCCAACAAAAACAGATAATTGCTTACTTACATCGTAAACAAATGCCTTAAGAATCTGGTCAACTAAAATAACAAGTAATGAAACAATAACCAATTGCACAATTATCCGAATTCTGGGTGGGATGGTCTTTCGTAATGCCGATGTAATAAGATTCGAAAATCCTACTACAATAGTTACAGCAAGAGCCATAACTATTGCAGGTTTAAGTTTTACCGTAACAGCCAATGCAGAGCAAATTCCCAGAACTTGTACGGTAACCGGATTATCCTTGCTTAGCGGCGCCTTTAATAAACGCATGTTTTTTGCGGAAAACATCGGCTCTTTATGTGTGGTTTCTTTACTCATTTTTCAATCTGAATTTAATAAATGGAATATACATTTTTAAACTGCTTTCTATCATTAATGAAGTCCCGTTGCTGGTGATTGTACCACCCGAAATGGCATCAACGCCATGCAATTCAGGTATTTTGCTGCCTTTTACACCACCTTTAACAACCTTAATGCTGACAAACTCCCCGTTCTCGTCAAAAATTTGTTTTCCTATAAATTGCTGCTGAAAGGGCTGTCCGGCAATTTCAGCACCCAAGCCGGGTGTTTCGCCTTTATGGTCAAAAACAGAACCTGCTACTGTATTAAAATCGTTTTTAAGGCTGATGTACCCCCAAATGGCACCCCACAAACCTTTTCCCTGTAATGGAAAAATCGTCAAAGTGTCATTGCCCGAAACAGCAACAAATATAGGTAATTCTATTGTGCCTCCTTCTTTTTGCTTTTTCATTTCATTTTTCAAATCAATGTCAAAAGCTCTTCGGCTCCCCTGCTCTAATTTGCCATTTTTATACCTTCCGGTAATTTCTCCGTTTGTATTAACCACTAATTCTTCAATAATATATTTTGAATATAACTCCTCTGCATTAGATGCTGTGCTTTCAACATTAATGGAAGTAAGAATATATCTCATTCGCTCAACGCGGATGTTTTTTTCCTGAAAAGGCTGCAGGAGAGTTGCTGCCAAAGCAAGCAAAACAGCAACTACCACAACCATAACGGTGGAATATATAAATATGTATTTATTGCTAAACATTTGGCCTCCTATATTTTTTTCTGTGAAACTCTTTTTAAACGACGGCGAATATTCGTTTCTACAACAAAATAATCAATCAATGGTGCAAAAACATTCATCATCAGAATGGCCAGCATCATACCTTCAGGGTATGCCGGATTTAAAACCCGAAGCAAAATTGTAAACATTCCTATAAGCAATCCATAAATTACCTTTCCCCATGAAGTTTGAGCAGCCGTAACGGGATCTGTTGCCATAAAAACAGTTCCAAAAGCAAATCCGCCAACCATAAAATGCCACAAAGGCGACATTTCCATATATGGATTAGCTCCCCATAAATTAAAAATGGAAGACATTAATGCAGCACCGGCTACTATGCTTATTATTATTCTTAAACTTCCAATTCCGGTTAAAATAAGTATTAATGCTCCAATCAATATAGCCAAAACAGATGTTTCTCCAATTGAACCCGGCATAAAGCCAAAAAACATGTCTGCCACAGACGGCATATTGCTGACATTATAAGCAGCTGCCTGTGCTAATGGAGTCGCGCCACTAACAACATCAGCCGAAACAGTCCAGGGTGCATCGCCCGACATGTGTGATGGATATGCAAAAAACAAAAATGCCCGTGCCAGTAAAGCCGGATTCATAATGTTCATTCCTGTGCCACCAAAAACTTCCTTGCCGAACAAAACCGCAAATATAACGGCAATTGCAAGCATCCATAATGGTATGGTTGGCGGCACTATTAAAGGTATCAGCATACCTGTTACAAGATATCCCTCATTAACCTCATGTCCTTTAATCTGAGCAAACATGAATTCAACGCCCAAACCAACCACATAGGATACTATTATTATAGGTAGAACTTTCAAAAATCCGTACCAAAACAATGGCCAAATACCTACTGCGGAAATTAATTCTTGCCAATTCATTCCCGCATATTCATTCTTTAAAAGGTAATGTTGCACACCAACATTAAACATTCCAAAAAGCAATGCAGGCATTAACGCAACGATAACTATTGACATTGTGCGCTTTAAATCAATAGCATCACGAATATGCGAACCTTTATTTGTTACCTTGTTCGGAACAAACATAAATGTTTCAAACGCATCAAAGGTGGAATGAAGAAAATGAAACTTCTTCCCTTTTTGAACAGATGGTTTGATTTTATCTAAAAATTTTCTGAGTCCTTTTTTCATACAATATATGTTATTAACTCATTTCTTTAATCATTAAATCAATGCCATTGCGAATTATTTGCTGGGATTCAATTTTAGAAGTGCAAACATATTCACAAAGAGCAAAATCTTCTTCTGCAACTTCATAAATACCTAATTTCTCCATCTTTTCTATATCACCCGCTAATATGGCTTTAAGTAAATAAACAGGCAAAATATAAAATGGGAAAAATTTGTCGTATTGATCACTCAAAACAAATGATCGTTCGCCTCCATGATAATTGGTGTCTAATCTGAACTTTCTTTTTGGCGTAAGAAATGCCGTAAATGTTCTTGAAGCGCTATGCTTGTTGAATCCTGGTGCAGCCCAGCCGAAAAAGTCATAGTAATCACCTTCCGGAATTACAGTAATCATAGTGTCGTAATAGCTCAGGAATCCTTGCTTGCCGATGTTAAATCCAGTAAAGACATTTCCGCTTATAACGCGAACGTTGTCATCCTTTAAATTTCCGTTCAACAGCCATTCTACCGAAGATTCTGCAGGCATTTCGACAAAATGTGTGTTTTTTAACTCGCTTCCCACTACAGAAACAAATCGTTTTATCTCACGATATCCCGTTAAAAACAATGTGCCTATGGCAATAACATCCTGCGGATATAAATACCAAACTACATCGCCTTTATTGATTGGTGAAATTTTGTGGATCTGTACACCCACATTTCCACTTGGATGCGGACCGCTGAAAATATTTGTTTCAATATTCTTAAATCCCGAATAAACTTCTTTGTTGCTTATTTTGTCGTGTAAGCCCAAATATATGCTGCCACCTGTGAGTTTTTTCAACACATCAATACCGGTCTGAAAAGCATTGGCGTTTTTTTGTATAAACAAATAATCCGAAGCCCATAACGGCGAAGAATCAAAACCTGAAATAAAAATATCACGTGGCTCATCATCAGGATTAGCTATAATTGCATAAGGACGTTGCCGTATCATTGGCCACAAACCTGACTTTAAAAGTTTGTCTTTGATTTCCGTCCTGTCTATCGACAAAGGATTTGCTGAACCAAAAGAAATTTTATTTTCCTTTTTATCAGATTCTATTTCAATAGACAATAGTTTACGTTTTTCGCCCCTGACTATTCGTTTAACTATTCCTGAAACCGGAGAAGTCAAAAAGATTCTCTCATCCAATTTATTCTGTATTACAGGAGTTCCACATTCAACAACGTCACCTTCTTTAACTAATAAACGCGGATTCATTAAACGAAAACATTCAGGCTCTACTGCATATAAATCGGGATGATAATTCCTAATGTCCTCAGCATTAACGTCC
>CAZJYL010000180.1:0-5469 GCA_964550265.1 uncultured Bacteroidaceae bacterium | reverse complement strand
GGGCCATAAACATTGAAAAACTTTAAACCTGCCCAGAAAGGAGGTGCCTGAGTTTGTTTTAACGCCCATTTGTCAAAATCGTTTTTGCTTTCGCCATAGGGGTTAAGTGGTTTAAGTTTTTCAACAATTTCATGATCGTCTTTATAGCCTAGCTGGCCGTCGCCATAAGTGGCAGCCGACGATGCATATATGAAAGGAATATTGTTTTGGGAACAAAATATCCAAAGTTCTTTAGTGTAGTTTAGGTTTAATTTGTTGAATATTTCAACGTTAAATTCGGTAGTGTCGGTGCGTGCTCCGATATGAAAAACGGTAGCGATGTCTTTTTTATACGATGAAAGAAAATTTAATAAGTCTTCGCGGTGAATAAAGTCGGCATATTTTCTTCCGGTAAAATTTTTTTCTTTTTCTTTTTTCGAAAAATCGTCAACGGCTATTATATTATCCATGCCCGAGTCGCCTAATTCGCGCCCCAGCACCGAACCTATAAATCCGGCAGCACCGGTAATAATATTTAATTTTCCCATTTTAAAAATATATCATGCAAAGATAATGAATGATTTTCAGGCAGCGACTGCAGTAATGTTAATATGGCCGAAAGTTCCCGCGCCGAAGGACTATGTGAATATTTATTTACATACAAATCTATATGCTTGTTTATTACCTCGTCAGAAATTTCATTTGCATGACAACGTACAAAATCCATTGCGTTTTCGCGATGTTCAAGACCGTGTATTACCGAATTTTTTACAAGCAATTCTATTTGTTCAATTACTTTTTGACCCAGACTTCGCTTTGCAACAATAACTCCAAGCGGTAAAGGCATATTTGTTTTGCCGTACCACAATTCTCCCATGTCTGCAATTTTGTGCAGCCCGCTTGCTTGATAAGTAAATCTGCTTTCGTGTATTATTAGCCCCGCATCTGCTTCATCATTGACAAGCATGGGCATGATACTGCTGAAAAGCACCTGTTTTTTATTTGTAATGTTTGGGAAAAACTTACTTAAAAGCAAATTTGCTGTGGTGTGTTTTCCCGGAATAAGCATTGTGCCGTTGAAATTGTTTAAGTCAATATCTTTATTTTTCGACACTATTAGCGGACCATTGCCAAAGCCCATTGCCATGCCCGTTTTAAGCATAACGTAGTCATTGCGGATAAGCGGATATGAGGCCGTACTCATTTTTGCAATATCCCATTTGCCTTGCATCAGTCCGTTGTTGAGTTGCTCGATGTCATGAAATTCAACATTAAAGGAAAAGTTATTTAATGCAATTTTTGAATTGATTAATGCATCAAACATTAAGGTGTCGTTTGGGCAGGGCGATATTGCTACAGATAGTGAAGGCACAATTTATAAAAGAGATAAATGATTTAAGAAAAAAGATGATAAATTTTCCAATGCTAACGAAATATTCCAGTCTTTATTATTACCAATTCCAACGTAATTAGAAATTGCCCTAATTTGCAGGCAAGTAATGTTTTCTTTCATACATGCATAATAAAACGCAGCGCCTTCCATTGTTTCAATGTCGGGGTTGTGGCGTTTTAGCCAGAAATCGCGTTTTTCGGCAGTGGAGGTAACAGAATTTACCGTTATGGCATTGGCTTCGGGTATATCAATATTTTTGAATTTATTTAAGTCGGGAATTAGTTTTCCTTTATTAAAAGGCCTGGCCCTGAAATCGCTGAATGAGGCTTCGTGCAATGCCATATTTTTATCGCTTAATAAAATATCGGCAAAAACATCGCTTGTAACTTTTACTATGGAGCCAGTTGGGAAATCGTTTTTGAAGCTGCCCGCAATACCTAATTGAAAGGCTAAATCAAACTTTTTGTCCTGAAACATTTTGCCTAAGGAAAACGCAGTAAGAGCTGAGCCAACGCCGCTTACAAGTAAATTTATCCGGCTTTTTTCGGTTTCAATAAAATAAAATCCGTCTTTTTCTTTGCTGATGCTCAAAAGAAAATCCAGTTCCATTGATGTGGCTGCCGTTATGAGAATTTGTTTTTTATTCTGCATGATAAAAATTCATTTCAAAGATACACAAATGCCACAAAACTGTTTTAATCAAGAAAAAAAGTAAAAGCCTGTCCGGCTTGAGGACACAAAAAGAATTAAAAATTTTTGCTTCATTTTCTTGCAAACTTGTTGCTCAAAGAAACCTATTCGCTTAAAAACCGAGAAATGCACATCCAGTTTGCTGAACCTGTAAATGACCCTGCTAATGAAATTTCGAAAAAAGGTTCGGAGAAAATAACAAAAAGTTCGGAGAAAAGTTCGGAGAAAATTATACAACTGATTAAAACTAATGCTCATATAACCATTAAAGAATTAGCTGAACAATTAAACATATCAACAAGAGCAGTAGAAAAAAACATTTCAAAACTAAAAGCCGAAAATCGTGTTGAACGTATCGGTAGCGACAAAGGCGGACATTGGAAAGTAATTGAGAAATAAGCCTACGCATTTGTTAGCATATTTGTATTTTACCAACCGCACAAAGCCAAGTTAAAGAAAGAAAACAGTAAGTTGGTTAGTGCCACTACCCAACTGAAGCTTTTAGCAAGTGATGGCAAACGGTATTTAACCGACGTGCTGGATTATAATGGTATTATTACCTTGGGAAAAGAATTTCCGGGCAAAAAGGCAAATCGATATATTGACTGGTTCACATTTAGAGACGAAAGCATTGATGGTAAAAGTAAAACAACAATAAAAAATTGAAATCAACGAAACGTTAACAAGCGGTATGTTTTATTGTCTAGATATTGAGTGTTTCAGCATTTAATAAACTTTGGTGTAATTTGACAAAACAGTGCTTCGAAATAGGAAACTAATTATATCGCTAATCGTTATTTTCAATTCTAAAACAAAACCATCAAATTTCATTATATAGCGAATCGCGCTCGATTGGAATAAACCCTGCTGTACTTATCAGGTGTTTCAGTTCGGCTGTACTCATGTTTGTGTTTTCGTTGCTTCCTGCGCGGGTATATATTGTGGTGGAATCATTAATTGTGCCGTCAAGGTCGTCAACACCGTAATTAAGGGAAATTTGTGCAAAATCGCGTCCAACGGCAGGCCAGTATGCTTTTAAATGCGGTATGTTGTCAAGAAAAATACGCGCTACGGCATAGGTTTTTAAATCCTCAATAATATTGGTTTCGTCAATATCGGACATGCTGTTGTTTTTTCTGCGGAACTTAAGCGGGATAAAACAGTTAAATCCATGTGTTTCATCCTGCAATGAACGAAGTGCCGAAATATGTCCTATGCGCTGGGCACGACTTTCGATATGACCAAACAGCATGGTTGCATTGCTCGGCAATCCGTTTAAATGAGCTATGCGGTGTATGTTTAGCCATAGTTGCCCCGATGGTTTTTCGGGACTAATTTTATTTCGGACCGATTCGTCAAAAATTTCGGCTCCGCCACCCGGAAGCGATGCAAGTCCGGCCTGTTTCAAAATATTTAATCCTTCGGTAATTTCAAGTTTGTCAATATTGCACATATATGCAATTTCTACCGCAGTAAAAGCTTTTATATGCAAATGCGGAAATCTGTTCTTGATTTGTTTTAGAATATCAGCAAAAAAATTAATTCCCCATTCCGGATGAACGCCGCCTGTAATATGTACTTCGGTGATATTATCGGCTACGGCAGAAATTTTTTCAATTATTTTTTCTGTGGGTAAAATATAGCCGTCGTTTTCGGAATTGGCTCTGTAGCTGCAAAACTTGCAATTATAAACACAAATATTGGTGGGCTCTATATGTATGTTCCGGTTATAATATACCTTATCTCCCGATAATTGCTTTTTCCGGTGTGTGGCCAGTATTGCCAGTTGAGGCAAATCGAATTGTTCAAACAACTGCAAAGCTTCATCTTCGTCAATGCGCTGAATTGAGATAATTTTTTCAGCCAAGGCCTGCTGTTCTGGGTCGAAATATGTGTTTATTGTTTTCAAGGAGTTATTAAATTAAAGATTGTTGTGATGATACTGAAAATTTTATTTTGACTTTATCCGAGGAACATTGCAGCGTTTATTGCAGTAGCTCCGTTTGGGAATTGTCGGGTTTTTACATCGTTTGAGAGTACGAAAGTATGAAGGAGTGGTTTGTCGAGAATTTCATCAAGCCCCGAAAAATGCTTGGCATCGGATTCAGCAACTTTGTGCGACATTTTCATTTCGAAAGCGATATAGCCTTCGGGAAGTTCAAGAATTAAATCTATTTCTCTTCCACCCTGAATTCGCAGGTGATACAGAGAGGGCTGCATGTTCATTGTTTTAATCTGTTTGTATATTTCTGCAACCAGAAGGCTTTCGTATTCAGCACCTGTCATACCACCTTTTTTTTGCAGAATGCCGGAAAGTACGCCATGATCCAGATAATGAATTTTAGGAGCCCTTGTAAGTTTTTTTGTTTGATTTCTGCTCCATGCCTGAAGCGAAATTGTCTGATAGCTGATATTTAAATATTGAATATATCGTTGTATTGTTTTTACACTAAGTCCGGCTTGTCTTGCAAGTGTTGAAGCGTTGATTATCTGGGCGGTCTGTACGGCAAGAAGCCTTTGAAGAATTACGAATGGTTCCAGTTCGCGAAAGGATGCCAAATCCCGGATGTCTCTTTCAAGGTAGGTTCTTACATACTGATTCAGCCAGATGTGTTTTTGATCTTCGGATAATTGGGTATTTGTTAGGGCAGGATAACCACCAAAAGTACAATAATGTGTGTATGCAGCCTGCTTTTTTGCCATGTTCGGGTCCAGATTAAAAGACGGATAATAGTCTGTTTTTCGTCCGGGATTTTTCAATAATTGCTGAAAAAGTGATGGTTTTGCCTTATTGGGTTCGTCTGCTTTTATTTCGGGCAATGTAAGAGGAAACATTTCAATAATGACGCATCGTCCGGCCAGACTCTCGCGCACTTTTTCCATTAGCAGTAATTGACTTGACCCAAGAAGTACGTAGCGCGGTTCGGGAAATTGGTCATACACGGCTTTAATACTTTCAATTAACACCGGCTCTTTCTGAATTTCATCAAGTATGGCTTTCGGATACAGCGTATGCCATCGGGCTGCCGTCAGGCCTGTATAATCAGCTCTAGTAAGAGGGTCTTCAATAGACAAATAAGCATAATCAGGAAAGAGTTTTTTCACCAGAGTTGTTTTACCCGTCTGTCTGGCTCCGGTGAAAACAAGAATTCTCCCCAAACCTGAGTTGCTGATTTTTTTAGCATAATTTTCAATTTGCCTGTTTTTCATACATATTGATTTCCGACAGCAAATATACTATATTTTTCAGTGAATTCCAAAAAAGACGGCGAAATGTGGAATATAAATCCAAAAAACACAGCGAAATATGGAATTGAATTCCATAAAACACGGTAAAATTTGGAATGGAGTTTCAAAAAACACAACGAAATTCAGTTAAAAGCATTATGTATTTAATATTATTAAAC
>CAZJYL010000179.1:0-5485 GCA_964550265.1 uncultured Bacteroidaceae bacterium | reverse complement strand
TCTTTTTATCCATATATATACATATAAAAGTGTCAAGCCGCAAAACTATTATCTGTATAGCGCAAAAAATAAAACCAACATCTCATTAATTACCAAAATTTCAGCCATTTGAAATATCAAATTTTATTATGAGAAAATAAAAACTCAAAAATCTTTTATTAGGATTTATTTAAAATGCGCAAAACGCTACTTAAATGCAATAATTAAAACTAATGTAAAAGTTTTAAAAATATGGTGGAAAGATCCATCTTCAAAACATTCATATATGCAATTTTAAAAAAACAAGAAAATCTATAAAAAAGAGAATAATTGATTAAATTTGTAATTGACATTTAAAGTCTAAGACCATGTACAGCACAATAGAAATAGATAGAAACAATCTTACCATAATGGGGGTGAAGTTTGACGATTTAAAAACATTGGAACGTACAGCGTATGCTTTAGGAAGCAATATGTTTGAAGGTTTTAAGCCAACACCAAAAGGGATTGAAATTATTCGAGACTATGTAGCCGGTAAAATCTCGTTAAACGAGTTAGTAGCATTTGCTAAACAAAAAGCTTATGTCTAATTCATACAAATATATTGACCCTGATTATATATACACTGATCCTAAATCCGAGATACTGAGAAATCTGCAAGGTATTACAGATGAAGATGATTTGTCATTTGTAGAAAGTGGTGTTGTATCAAAACGACTTGATGAATTATATAAAAAGCCCATAAAGATTATGGGAATTGAAAGTCTTTTCGAAATCCACAAACAACTTTTTCAAGATTTATACAGCTGGGCAGGTAAGAAAAGAACTGTGGAAATAAGCAAAGGAGGCAAACAATTCTTCCCAACCACTCACTTCGACAACGCTTTTAGATATATTAATTCATTAATCACAGAATACAAAGGAATTTCAAAAAACGATAAAAAGCAATTAGCATATAAATTAGCTGAGATTTTAGACAACATTAATTTTCTTCATCCGTTTAGAGAAGGAAATGGAAGAACACAACGAGAATTTCTAAGGCTTCTTGCTTTAGAAAAAAACATAAAGTTAAACCTCAACCCGCCGGACAATAAAGACATTTACGATAGATATATGCAAGGAACTATTGAAAGTGATATTACTACATTATCAAACTTAATTCTTGAAATAATTGAAAATAATTAAAGAGAAAGAACGGGAACATAACAGCCAATATGCCGCAATGGCGAGTAAACATCTTTGCTTGAAAATTTTTTGCTAAATTTGAATTCTTGCCATCGACTGGAAGTTAGTGCTCAAAAGTGCCGCCTTAGCAAAGCTGGTCAGCCGCTATAGACAATGATTGTACGACCATTCCGGCATCATGCCAACATACAAGTTCAACATCACTTAAAATCATTAAAACTTGAAAGATTTGCAAGTTTTAATGATTTAGTTTATATTTGCAATATGTCAAATTATATTGAACGCAAAGAATATCTCAGCAAACTAGAGGCTTACAAAGACCAAGACCTCATTAAAGTAATTAGTGGTTTTCGCAGGTCAGGTAAAAGCACTCTATTGGAAATGTATTGTGAACATTTGAAAAAACAAGGTGTCAAAAAAAATCAGATTGTTTTTCTGAATTTTGAAAATTTTGAGCTTCGTAAATTTTTGAACGATTTGGATGGATTGTATTCTTACATCATTACTCAATTAGATTTATCCAAACCTTGCTATGTCTTTTTGGACGAAATACAAAATGTAAACGAGTTTGAACGCCTGGTGGACGGTTTATTCGTAAAACCCAATGTGGACGTTTATATCACAGGCTCAAATGCACTTTTACTTTCGGGAGAACTGGCAACGTTGCTGAGTGGACGATATATTGAAATTTCTATTTTACCATTTTCGTTCATCGAATATTTAACTGCTCGTAATATTGACATAAGCAATAAATATCTCAATTACGAAACTCTCTTTTTTGATTACATCAACGAAACATCATTGCCCAAAGGTGTAGAATTGCGCGAGAATGGCTTTGATAAAATTCACGAATACCTAGAAGCTATTTACAATACTATTGTTGAAAAAGACATCACACAACGACATCGAATAAACGACAAGCGTGCATTTGGAAACATCGTGAAATTTGTAGCTTCAAACATTGGCAATGCAATCTCGCCCGGGAACATCACAAAAACTTTAAAACAAGATGGTCAAAGCATTCACAACACTACAGTGGAAAGGTATTTGGAGCATTTGGTAACGAGTTTTGTATTTTACAAAGTAAACCGCTTTGATTTAAAAGGTAAAAAACAACTTGCCACTCAAGAGAAATATTATTTGGTTGATACCGGCTTACTCAACATTTTGATAGGAAAAGAACGTACAACCGAAAGAGGACATATTTTAGAAAACATTGTTTACCTTGAATTGCTTCGCAGAGGAAAGAAAGTTTGGACAGGAACAAGTCGTAACACAGAGGTAGATTTTGTTTGTAAAACAAAAACAGGCGACATTGAATATTACCAAGTAGCGTGGCAAATGACATCCGAAGCAACTGTAGAACGGGAATTTGGGGCATTAGAAAAGATTAACGACAACTATCCTAAGTTTTTACTTACCACAGACGGATTTACACAAGACCGAAGTGGCATAAAACATTTGAACGTGTTTAACTGGCTACTTGAAACAAACGAGAAGTAATTACTACTGGCTATAACAGCACGTTTGACAAAAGCGGCAGGAAACGCCTTCACTTGAAAGTTTTTTACTAAATTTGAATTATTGCCTTCAATTGGAAGTTAGTGCTAAAAAGTGTCGCCTCTGCGCCAAACTCCAAGCCCTTATGCCGCCTGTTTCATTTCAGTGGCAACAATTTGTACACGACGATGATAAAATCCCGACTCGTCTTTCCACATTGTGCTGCGTAGTTTTCCTTTTAATCTTACGCGCGAGCCTTTACGCACGGTATTAATAACCAAATCGGCAACTTTATTCCAGGACACAACCTGAAACCACTCAGTAATCCTTACTTGTTCGCCGGCTTTTGTCCTGTAATTATTAAAATGAGACATGGTGAACAAAGCCAGTTTATTACCATTGGAAAACTGCTTTGGAAAAGGATCGGAGGCAACAATTCCTTCGAGATACACAATGTTTTTCTCCGGATTCTTAACTTTTGTTTTCTCATCACTGCCCGTCAAAATCAACATACGGGAATTTTCATCATTAATTTCTTCTTTTTTAATCTGCGAATTCATGGCAATTTCTTTTAGGTTTAACATCAATCGTTTTAAAGCAAAACGACAATGCAAAGAAATATACCCCATGACATTTTAGTCGGTTATTAACTAATTACTTTCGAATATAAGCAGTTGTAATCGTTTGTTGTCGGGTAGCGCCGCTATTTAACGATGAATAATTTTCAATTTACTTTCGCTTCGCAAAAATACTGATATGGGTTAATATCTTCAAAATGCTGTATTGTATATCCTGCCTGAATTAAAAATTTTTCAAGGTTGTTTTTGCTTATTCTTTCATGTTCGGGTGGTCCCATGCCGTCAGCTCCCGGATTCCATTCAATAATGAATAAATGCCCGGATTTTTTTAAAAGATTTTTAAGCATTTTCAAGTATTCCACTGCATTGTCAACTTCGTGAAGAACAACTGACATCAGGACTTTATCAACGGAATCTGCTTTAACAGCAATGTTGTCCCTGTCGCATAAAATAGTTTGCAAATTGCTTTTTTTACCGCTGTCGTTTAACAATAAATCAAGCATTTTCCCGGAAATATCGGCAGCAATAACCAAACCTTTTTCGCCGACAAGTTCCAATGCAGGAATGGCAAAGTAACCTTTGCCGGCTCCAACATCAAGCAATACTTCTCTTTTTTTAAGATTCATCATGTTTAAAATCTTATCGGGCGGTAAAAGTTTCTTACGTTCATCGGAACTGAGTTTTGCATGATTTTCAGGATTAAACGCTTTTGACATAAAACAAAAATTAGTTAATGACAAATATGGAAATATTAAAAATTGCAATATAAATGACCCAAAGCAAATACGGAAAATTCAGGTAAGCGGCTAAAGGCTTAAGGCGATAAAATTTTATTATCATTAAAACAACGGCAACCAGAAGAAAAGCTACAACAATAAGCGATAGTAAAATATTATGAAAATGGAAAAATATCAAAAGCCAGGTAAAAACAAGAATCAGCTGAGCAACATAAATAATTTTTGCAATGGTTCTTTCAATTATTCGGGGCTTTATCCATATATGAAAAAACGACAAACCCATCAGAATAAAAAGAATAATCAATATTGATTCAAAAAAATATCCGGGCGGGCTTATGCCGGGCTTGTTTAAATTATCATACCATGTGCCGGGTAAAACCGATATATACTCGGAAATGAAGCGATATAAAGCAAGAGGAACAAAAAATGTTGTAAAAAATTTAAATATGCTTCGTAACATCTTCCAGTGATTTAAAAACAAATATGCACTATTAAAAATAAAAAATTACTCGTCATCCCATTCTATCTGAAATGTATTGTTTGTTTG
Organism: uncultured Bacteroidaceae bacterium; assembly: GCA_964550265.1. GTDB lineage: Bacteria > Bacteroidota > Bacteroidia > Bacteroidales > DTU049 > GWF2-43-63. The sequence goes on along the minus strand of CAZJYL010000179.1, from coordinate 959 downwards.
AGTATCGGTCTTAACTTTTTTGATGGTGCTGTCTTTCTTAAACAAACCAAATTCTTCATTTAAAATTTGTTTTAAATTTTGCTTTTCGTTTTTCAGGTCCTGCTTTATTTTTTCCTGCATTGCTTTTTTGTCGAGCTGCTTATACTGCGGATTATCAACAGTACCGGTAATTAGTATAAATATAGTTGGGTCGCCAACGCCGTCATCAACAACATATCCGTATTCGTCTTCGGCCCGGTTGTTATTTTTTGCTTTTTTAATGTCCGAAAACTTTACTTCAAGATGATAGTCAATATTGTTATCAAAAGTATGTGTTCCCGAAGCTTTCAGGTTCATTACATTTGACCGTATTTCCGTTTTTGGAATATTTATTACCTTATCGGCTATAGATATGGAGCTAACTAATTTCTCGAACTGAATATCCGACATGTCGCGCCCTTTAAGTATTTTTTCGAGATTGTTAATCGGAGCATATCCCACCAATTGCCCGTCTCTTATTTCAATGTTTGCATTTGCAACAATTGATGCAGGGTCAACCTCAAGAGTTTCTGAAAAATCGGCTTTCATTTGCAGCGAAACATCGGTGCGACCTCGCAAATTATCGTATGTCATATTCTCTTGTCCAAAATTATTAAATACGAAAAAGGTTTCTCTTACATCAATGTTTTTTAAATCTGCATCAAGCGATATTTTTACATTTTTATTGTTTAAAACACAAGAGCCACTGCCATTTATTTTCCCGCCAAGGGTTTTTAAGCTTATGTTTTCGGCCAGAACCTTGTTTTCAGAAATATTCACAATTGCTTTTGCATTACTTGCGCCAAATTTGTTATACGATAAGCGGTCAGCCGAGTAATTTATTACGGCACGAACATTTTTTGGTAAAACAAATTTTATTTCTTTCGATTTTTTTACGCTGTTTTCTTCCGGGAACAATTGTACTATGTCAACATTTTTGG
>CAZJYL010000178.1:0-5497 GCA_964550265.1 uncultured Bacteroidaceae bacterium | reverse complement strand
TTTGGCGGCAATATTCCCAAAGGAGGAGGAATGTCATCGTCTGCTGCATTGGAATCTGCATTTGCTTATGCAATAAATGACATTAATGGTTTTAATATTTCAAAAACAGAAATGGCAAAAATTGGGCAAATGGCTGAACATAATTATGCGGGTGTGCGTTGCGGAATAATGGATCAGTTTGCCTCACTTCATGGCGAAAAAGGCAAATTAATTAAACTCGATTGTCGTTCGCTGGAGTATGAAATAATCCCGTTTAATCCTCAATCATACAAATTATTGCTTGTAGATACACGGATAAAACATGCACTTGCAAGTTCGGAATATAATGTACGCCGCAGCCAATGCGAAGAAGGAGTATCTGTTATTCAAAAAAAATATTCACAAGTTGAAAGTCTGCGCGATGTAAATGAACAGATGCTTGAGGAGTTTAAAGATGTAATATCTTCTGTGGTTTATCAGCGTTGTTTGTATGTCATACAAGAAAACTCCAGGCTTTTAAGAGCCTGTGATGCATTAAAAGCAAATGACTTTGAAAGTTTTGGCAAAGAAATGTTTGGCTCTCATTATGGCTTGAGCAATCAATATGAAGTAAGCTGCGAACAATTGGATTTTTTGGTTGAAACAGCACGCAATTTTAATGGAGTTGTTGGCGCCCGCATGATGGGCGGCGGATTTGGAGGCTGTACCATAAACCTTATATCAGACTCCGAATACAATGCCTTTATTCAAAAAATTGCTTACGAATACGAAAACAAATTCAATAAAAAGCCATTGTTTTACGAAGTAACTATTGATGACGGAGCAAGGAAACTTTAATTTCTTTATACACATAAAAAAACAGACTTGAAAATTCAAGTCTGTTTTTTTATTTATGAGTTCATTGTAACAAGAAATTCCTCATTATCTTTTGTAAACCTCATGCGCTCCTGCAAAAACTCCATGGCCTCAAGTGAGTTCATATCTGCCAGATGGGTGCGCATAATCCAGACACGTTGTAAAATGTCTTTAGATACTAATAAATCATCACGACGCGTACTGGAAGCAACAATATCAATTGCAGGATATACCCGTTTATTCGATAATTTACGATCGAGCTGCAATTCCATGTTTCCGGTTCCTTTAAACTCTTCAAAAATAACCTCATCCATTTTTGATCCGGTATCAATCAATGCCGTAGCAATTATTGTAAGTGAACCTCCATTTTCTATCTGACGTGCAGCTCCAAAAAATCGTTTTGGTTTTTGCAATGCATTCGACTCTACCCCGCCCGACAATACTTTACCTGAAGCAGGCGCAACAGTGTTATAGGCGCGTGCAAGTCTTGTTATTGAATCAAGCAATATAACAACATCATGTCCACACTCAACCATTCGCTTGGCTTTTTCCAACACAATATTTGCTATTCTTACGTGTTTGTCGGCAGGCTCATCAAAAGTAGAAGCAATAACCTCAGCCCTAACACTGCGTTGCATATCGGTTACTTCTTCAGGACGTTCATCAACAAGTAAAATAATGAGATATGCTTCGGGATGATTATAAGCTATGGCATTGGCAATCTCCTTTAAAATCATTGTTTTACCTGTCTTGGGCTGCGCAACAATCAATCCGCGCTGTCCTTTTCCAATAGGAGAAAACAAATCAATTATCCTGCTTGTAAGCGTTTCTTCGGGGTGGCCAGTGAGCTTAAATTTCTTTATCGGGAAAAGTGGTGTTAAAAAATCGAAAGGAATGCGTTCACGTATTCTTTCTGCTTCAATTCCGTTTACATTAATAATTTTTACGGAAGTGAAATATTTCTCGCCATCTCGTGGCGGACGAATTGAACACTCTACGGTATCTCCCGTTTTAAGCCCAAACATTTTTATCTGACTTTGGCTTAAATAAACATCATCCGGAGAATTAAGATAGTTGTAATCGGATGAACGTAAAAACCCAAAGCCTTCTGATACTATTTCCAAAACGCCTTCTGCTATAACAATTCCGTCCAGCTCGAAAAATGGAACAGGTTTCTCTGGGCGCTGCTGGTTTGATTGCTGATTGTTTTGCTTTTCATTATTAACAACCATGCCATTATCAACAACTATGCTTTCATCTTGCACAACAGGTTTGTCGGCAGAAACAACTGATTCCTCCGGCATTTCATCAATAATCTCCGGTAACAAAATATCTTCTTTTGAATAATTACTGTGCTGCGAATTATTTTGAGGCTTGTTGTTGTTTTTGTTTGAAACATTTAATTCCGCTCTTTGCCAGGGCTTCTTCTTTTTAAAAATAAAGTCCTGACCATTTTTATAGTCCTTCCTAAACCTATTGTGGCTTATAAAACTACTTTCCTGAGTTTTAGTTTCATTTACGACTGGCTTTTCGGCAGGTGTTTCTACATCACTTCCCGAAATAGCTGTATTTAATGAAGGCTCATTGATGTTATTTTTTAATTCTTCATTTTCGTCAATTGCGACCTTTTCGATTCTTTTTCTCTTAATGCGTGTAGAAGTATCTGCCTTATCAACTTTAACATCATTTTTGGGGGGGTGATTTTCGACAGAAATAGTTTCCGTTGTGGTCACAGATTTATTATTTACCGTCTGAGATGTTGATAAAACTTCGTTAATGGCGTTAAGTAAATCAGACTTACGCATACTTGAAATATCATTGATGTTTAAGGAGGCTGCAAACTCGCGTAATTCGGGCAACAGCATCTTTTTAAGATCCGGTTTTTCCTGCATGTAAAAGGATATTAAACAATTTGGGATTCGATAATTAATAAAGGATGAATATTCCTTTTGTGGGAGCAAATATACAACTTAATTTAAATAATGCAATAAAATTTTGTTTTGCTGTTTTTTTATCTGATTAAAATTCGCAATCAATGTCGAATATACCTGATGAAACAACCCTGACATCAATAATATCACCAATTTTTATTTCATTGTCCGATTTAGCAAATATGCGAACAATATTGTCAATTTCAGGGGCATCTATCTGTGTTCTGCCATAATAGCAATTTTCCTGAGGGTTAAAATCATCTACAATAACGGGCAATATTGTTCCAACAAGAGTATTATTAAATTTAATTGATGCCTTTTCGTGTATTTGTAATAATTTCGACATGCGCATCATTTTTCTTTTATGCGGAACATTGTCTTCCAGATTATAAGCAGTGGTATTCTCTTCGGGAGAATAAGCAAATACCCCAAAACGTTCAAATTTATTGTTTTTTATAAATTGTTGCAACTCGGAAAAATCCTTTTCACTTTCGCCAGGATATCCAACTATAAAAGTAGAACGAATAGCAACATTGGGAATGCGGTTTCTGATTTTTGCTATTAGCTTTTCGGTATCTTCACGATTTATAGAACGACGCATACTGCTTAAAATGGAATTGCTTATATGCTGCAATGGCAAGTCTATGTATTTTACGATTTTTGAATTTGTTGCAATCTCGTCAATTAAATTATCGGGAAACCCTGCAGGATATGTGTACATCAGTCTTATCCACTGTATTTCGTCAATTTTGGACAATTTGTTCAGCAACCCTGCAATGCGGCGCTCCCCATATATATCCAAACCATAACTAACCGTATCTTGTGCAATAACAATTAATTCCTTTACTCCCTGCAATGCAAGCATTTTAGCTTCCTGCAAAACATCTTCCTCGGGCAATGACTTATGTTTTCCTCTAATTAAAGGTATAGCACAAAAGCTACATTCCCTGTTGCATCCTTCCGAGATTTTTAAATATGCATAATGTTGTGGGGTACCTAAAATCCGATCTTTATCAAACTTTTCTTTTTCTCCAATTATATATCTGGCGACTTTATCATATTCATCAACTCCAAAAAAAACATCTACTTCAGGTATTTCAGCCTTAAGTTCATTCCGATAACGCTCTGACAAACATCCTGTAACAATAACAACCCTATTCTTGTTTACTTTTTTTGAAGAAACATGATATAGTATCTCATTAATGGATTCTTCTTTTGCATCGTTTATAAACCCACAAGTATTTATAATAACAATATCCGATTGCGGCCTTTCATGGGCAACATCTATGCCGTTTGCTTTTAAAACACCAGCAAGTTTTTCGCTGTCAACAAGATTTTTGGGGCAACCCATCGTTATTATACCTACTTTAATGTTTTTCATCTGTTTGATTTTTTAAATCGATTTGACAAGAATCTTAAAATTTTAATTTACAAAGCATTTTAAAAGCGAATTGATGATTTAACTGCAAGGAACAGAATTAAAAACTGTCTTTTTTTGACATGCAATTGCCAACAGGCTCATAAATAATGATGAAAGTATTTTACTGCATGCTGCCTTTAAAAAGACTATCAACAAATTCGGCACTATCAAAAATCTGAATGTCGTCAATTTTTTCACCTATGCCAATATATTTAACAGGGACACTAAATCTGTCAGATATTCCAATAACCACACCGCCCTTTGCAGTACCATCAAGTTTAGTTAGCGCAAGAGCGTTTACGTCGGTAACGGCTGTGAATTGTTTTGCCTGTTCAAAGGCATTTTGGCCTGTAGATGCGTCTAAAACCAACAACACCTCATGTGGCCCTTCAGGAAATACTTTTTGTATAACCTTTTTTATTTTGCCAAGTTCATTCATGAGGTTAATTTTATTATGCAAGCGTCCTGCAGTATCAATAATTGCAACCTGAAATCCTTTGGTTTTTGCATAATTGGCCGTGTCGTATGCCACCGAAGCCGGATCGGCATTCATGCCTTTTTCAACAATATCAACTCCTGCACGTTCTGCCCACACTTTAAGCTGATCAACTGCCGCCGCCCTGAAAGTATCGGCAGCGCCAATTACAACAGACATTCCGGCATTTTTAAATCTATAAGCCAACTTGCCAATAGTAGTGGTTTTGCCAACGCCATTTACCCCAACAACCAATATTACATAAGTTGTCACATCACCGGGCTTAATTGCATCAGGCTTAATATTTTCATTTAACATCACCACTATTTCATCCCGCAAAATATGATTTAACTCTGCAGTATTCATTATTTTATCTTGCGAAACACGTTTTTGAATACGTTCAATGATTTTTAATGTTGTTTCAACACCAACATCTGAAGAAATTAAAGCTTCTTCAAGATTATCCAGCACTTCATCATCAACCCTGGACTTGCCTGCAACAGCTCTTGCAATACGGGCAAATACACTCTCACGTGTTTTCTTTAATCCGTCATCTAAACTTTCTTTTTTTTCTTTTCCAAAAATTCCAAATAAAGCCATGAATAAATTATTATTTTAATTATTTACGGCAAAAATAGTGATAATAACCTAAACAATATTATTTACGGGTATATTTTAAAATAAAACCCGTTGCCAAAGCAGCAATGCCAAAAAACATCGATGATTTTACGTTTTTTATTTTACGAGTGTCCTGATAACCCAGCATATAATGCTTGTTTACTTTTGACGAATCGACTTTGTCAAAAGGAAATTCAGGTGTAAACATGGCTGTTGCAG
>CAZJYL010000177.1:0-5510 GCA_964550265.1 uncultured Bacteroidaceae bacterium | reverse complement strand
GCATTCCCAGTGGTATTACCGAAGTTGAAGAACGTGCTGTGCGTGATTCTGCTGAGCAGGCCGGAGCAAAAGATGTTCGCCTTATTCATGAACCTATGGCTGCTGCTATCGGAATCGGCCTTGATGTGTTGGAGCCTGCAGGAAATATGATTATTGATATCGGTGGAGGTACCAGCGAAATTGCAGTTATAGCTCTTGGTGGCATTGTAAGTAATAAAAGTATCAGAATTGCCGGAGACGACTTTAATTCCGACATAGAGGAATACATGCGAAAAGCCCATAATCTTTACATTGGCGAAAGAACGTCAGAACGTGTAAAAATTGAAGTTGGAGCTGCCATGGCGGAAATTGACAATGCTCCGCCTGATTTCCCTGTTCATGGACGTCACCTCTTATCGGGAATTCCACGTGAAGTTATGGTGTCTCATGCTGAAATTGCCCAGGCTTTAGATAAAACAATCAGCAAAATAGAAGCTGCCATATTAAATGCTCTTGAAAATACTCCACCAGAACTTTCTGCTGACATTCTGAATACCGGAATTTATCTCGCCGGAGGCGGTTCTCTTCTTCGCGGGCTGGATAAACGTATTGAACAAAAAACAAAGCTTAGAGTACATGTTGCCGAAGATCCTTTACGTGCCGTAGCACGAGGAGCCGGAATAGCCTTAAAGAATTTTGACAAATTCCCTTTCCTGATTAAATAATCAAATATTTTTTATGCGAAATCTTCTGGATTTTTTAAAGAGTATTCGCATTTTTTTGTTGTTTTTATTTCTTGAAACAATTGCACTATTATTTACTTTTAATTCCAGTGCATTTCACTCGGCTACGTCCTTTCAGTTTTTTACCGGGATAAATAACCGCATAATGAAGGTAAGATCTGATGTAGTGTCTTATTTTAATCTTCGTGAAGAAAACCGCAAACTGATGGAAGAAAACATGTGTTTGCGGCAGCGCCAAAAGGAGTCTTATATTATTTCGGACCAGCGTGTTTTTACAGTAAACGACACCCTTTACCGTCAGGAATTTGAATACCTTACAGCCAGTGTAATAAACTATACGATAAATTACAAAGACAATTATATTACTCTTGATAAAGGCTCTCAGCAAGGAATAGAGGAGGGAATGGGTGTTTACTCCCCTTTGGGTGTTGTTGGAATTGTGGATCATGTTTCGCAAAATTATTGCCTAGTTAAATCAATTCTTCATTCCGAAGTAACAATTAGCACAACGGTTAAGGGTGAAGGAGTAACAGGAACTTGCATGTGGGATGGTATTAATTATACTACGGGAATTCTAAAAGACATTCCCGTACATGTTAAAATTGAAAAAGGTGATACACTGCTTACAAGTAATTATAGCAGCATTTTTCCGGCCGGAATACCTGTTGGTTATATTGCCGAAATCAGTACTGATGCAACACGTGCATTTTATAATGTGAAATATCGAATTGCTGCTGATTTTAGCAATTTGTCTTCGGTTTACATAATCAGAAATTTAATCAAAGGAGAGCTGGAGGAACTTGAAAAGATGAAGGAGAAACGTAATGAACAATAAGCTTATTATTCCTAATATTTTACGCTTCTTGCTTGTGTTTATTCTTCAAGTAGTCATCTTTAACTATACTAATTTTTTCGGCTATATAAATCCTTATATTTATTTATATTTTATTTTGCTGATTCCTTTCGAAACACCGGCAGGCCTTGTGCTAATTCTTTCTTTTATTGCCGGATTTACACAGGATATGTTTGTTAGTACCGGTGGACTTCATGCTGCTGCATCTACGGCAATAGCTTTTATAAGACCTTTGCTGCTTCGCACCATTGTTTCTAAACGCGATTACGAATCGGGGTTACAGCCAAGTGTTGCCGACCTTGGATGGGCATGGTTTGTTACTTATGCGGGAATAGCTGTATTTATTCACAGCTTAATAATATTTTATTTGGATATTTTTAAATTCAGTTATTTCTTTATAACACTGAAACGTTCATTGTTGCATGCTTTAGCCACATTCTTCTTTATCATATTATTTGAATTTGTGGCTAATATCAGAAAGAAATAAGCAGTTGCAAAGCTTATTTGTTCCCGGCTTTAAAAAGATTAATTCTTTAAATGATCCTCAAAATACTGATAAATCATTTTATATAAGTGCATGCGGTCTTTTCCGCGTACATTGTGTTCGTGATTTGGATACAAGAAAAAATCAACTAATTTTCCTGCCTTTATGGAAGCTTCTAAAAACGAAAGGCAATGTTGCGGAACTACAGTAGCATCCTGATAACCTTGAATTATTAGTAAACGACCGTTAAGCTTATCTGCAAAATTTGTTAGTGCAGAGTTTTTATAACCTTCGGGATTTGACTCCGGTGTATCCATATATCGTTCGCCATACATTACTTCGTAATATTTCCAGTCAATTACCGGACCGCCTGCTACAGCAGCTTTAAAAGTCTCGGGGTATTTGAGCATTAAACTTATAGTCATGAAACCACCATAACTCCATCCGTGAACGCCTATACGGCTTTGATCGACCCAGGGTTGACTTTTCAGCCATTCAACGCCCACCATTTGATCTGCGGCTTCAATAGTACCGCAATTACGAAAAATAGCACTTTCGAAATCAAGCCCGCGATTTGCCGAGCCACGATTGTCAAGTGTAAAAACAACATATCCTTCAGATGCCAAATAATACAGAAACATTCCTGCACCGCCTGTCCAGCTATTGGTTACTAATTGTGCATGTGGCCCTCCGTAAACATAAATTATAACTGGATATGTTTTGGAAGAATCAAATCCAACAGGTTTTAGAAGCCTGCCGTAAAGCAGCGTTCCGTCTTCGGCTTTTAATGTTATAATTTCTGGTTGCGGCACTGCATATTTTTTAAGCGGATTTTCATCCTTTAACAGAGATTTGATTTCTTTTCCTGTTGTTGTTTTAATGCTGATTGACGCACCCATGTTAATAGCACTATAATAATCGCTGAAAAGCGAAAAATCTTTGCTCATTAATATTTCATGAGTTCCGGCTTCGGAAGTGACTTTTGTAATTTTCCCGTCTTTAATATTTACGATATAGGCATGATTTTCCAAAGGAGATTCTTTTGTTGCCATGAACCATATCCTTTGAGCTTTTGAGTCGAAATCACCAAGCATGGTTACCATCCAGGGACCCTTTGTAATTTGCTTAATAAGCTGACCTTCGGTATTGTATAAATACAAATGATTGAATCCGTCCCGCTGACTTTGAACAATAAATTCATTTGTTTTTCCCGGAACAAAAACAAGTGGGTGCAAGGGTTCTACATACCTGTCGTTTGTTTCTTCAAATATCGTTTTAATAAAATCGCCTGTTGTTGCATCATACTGGTTCCATCTCAGATGATTTTGATCTCTGTTTAGAACTCCTATAAAAACATATTTTTCATCGGGACTCCAGCTTATGTTGGTTAAATACTGGTCCTTGGGTTCACCGGTTTTTACAAAAATAGTTTTTTCGTTAGCTACATTGTAAATACCAAGTGTTACCTGATGACTTGTCATTCCTGCCATGGGATATTTGGTATTTTCTAATTCTGCAATTCGTGTATTGATGTTTACAAGCGGATAATCGGTTACCATTGACTCATCCATGCGGTAAAAAGCTAATTTGTTTCCTTTTGGCGACCAAAATATTCCTTTCTCAATGCCAAATTCGTTTCGGTGAACAGTTTTACCGTAAACTATACCTTTGTCGGTTTCGTTTGTGATAGCTTTTTCAATACCATTAACGGATATATAAAGATTGTTTTCTTTAGTGTATGCAACAAGATGTTTTTCTGAGCATAAATCAATATTTTCTGCTTCCTTTGGCCATGAATTTTTGATTTCTGCCTTTTTGGTTACAACATCTGCTATAATCCAATTATTATCATTGATAAAGCGTATTTTGGAATCCGAAATCCATTCAATTTCAGGAAAATATTTCATGCTTTCGGCATCAACAGCTGATAAGGCGTTGTTAAGCTCCGATAAATTCATCAGAACACTTTCTTTCCCTTTTGCGTCAATTTTAATAAGTTCATCATTGTTTTTTAAGTATGAAAACCAATTTTGAGAGCAATGAACTACCAAATTTTCAACATTACCGGGATATAGATTTCGGTTTGTAAATATTTTTTCGAGAGTCAGTTTTTGATTTTGGGCATTTGTAAGTTGAATAAACAATACTGAAAAGAACAAGTAAAAAGCGATTTTTTTCATATTCAATAAATAAAAACAGGGTTAATATTTTTTAATTTTTTTAGCAATATTGATTGCAGCATGAGCCTCGGATTCGAACAGACTGCCAATAACAACAGCGTTGGCTCCTGCTTCAATCAGGCTGATTGCGGTTTTTTCGTTTTTAATACCGCCACCCACAATAACAGGTAAATTTGTTCTTGATGCCACTTCGCTTACCATTTTGCATGGCACAGGGTTTTGTGCACCCGATCCCGCTTCGAGATATATGATTTTATGACCTAAATATTTTCCGGCCAAAGCTGTGGCTACTGCTATATCGGTTTTATTATCCGGTATCGGCATTGACTGCGAAATATACTCCACAGATGTTCTTTTGCCGCCATCTATTAACAGATACGACGTGGGGATAACTTCAAGATTGGTACGCGAAACAAGAGGCGCTGCATGTACATGCTGGCTAATGAGAAATTCGGGATTGCGACCCGAAATTAATTGCAAAAACAAAATGGCATCGGCTTTTTCGCTAACCTGCATTGCATTTCCGGGAAATAATACCAGCGGTAAATTTGTTAGTTTACGAAGTTTTTCAAGTACATCCTCGGTAACAGAAGCCGACAGAAGACTGCCTCCAATCAGAAAAAAATCAATAAATGAATTTAATTTCGAAATGGAAGCTGAATGTTTTTTTAAATTAAATTTATCAGGATCGATTAAAATAATAACCCGCCTTTTAGGCGTTTGAAATAAATTGTATATTTGATTTGGCTTTTGCATAAATAATTTTATGTTCAAAGATAAAAAATCCTTTTTTAACCTGATAACATTATGAAAAAACTAATTTTGTCCGGATTCATACTATTAATGTTTACAAATGTGTTTGCTCAAATAAATAAAGTTGTTTTTGATTCTATAGCACAAAAAGAAATTCTGACAGGAGAATGTAATCGCGAAGGGTTGAAATTGCCTTTGTTTTCCGAATACTATTTGAGTGAATATTCGTCTTATAATCCTGATATGGCTGTTAGCGCCACGCTTTCAGCTTACGGACATGATTATGAAATTGTCATTGTTATGGGTTCATGGTGCGGAGACAGCAAAGAGCAGGTTCCACGCTTTTATAAAATTATGGATAGTTTTGATTTTCCTGAAAGCAACATAAGGCTTTTGTGTGTGGATAAGAAAAAGACTGCACAAAACTATGAAGAGGAAATTTCAGATTATAACATCAGCTTTGTGCCAACTTTTATTTTTTTCAGGGATGGTAAAGAGCTTGGACGCATTATAGAGAC
>CAZJYL010000176.1:0-5511 GCA_964550265.1 uncultured Bacteroidaceae bacterium | reverse complement strand
ATTTGTAACTTGCTTATTATACATTTGTTAGCTCGACAATTTACAAATATTGCATTTTTCTCACTTAATAATTTGTGCCAATAAATTTTAATAAATGAACCAGTCTAATCATTTAACGGCAAGATAAAATATTTTTTAGGAAAGCGGCAGTTGTATTTTTTTTGTATTTTAGCGGCTGGATTTTGAGGGAGAGATGCTCGAGTGGTTGAAGAGGCACGCCTGGAAAGCGTGTAGTCGCCTAAAGTGGCTCGTGGGTTCGAATCCCACTCTCTCCGCAAACCAATAAAGAAATTGTAAACAAATAATAAAACAAAAACTAAACGAAAATCAAAACCATTATGAAAAAGTTGATTTCACTGGTTGCTATCATGGGCGTTATTTTTTTAGGCTCTAGCCAAATTTCATTTGCCCAAGGTGCACAAAAAGACAGTTCAAAAACCGAAACAGTTGACAGTGCAAAAGCTGACACTTCAGCTACAGTTACAACGCCTGCGGGAGAAGAAGTTGTAGCTCAAAAAAGTTTCCACCAGGTACTGAAAGAAAAATTTATCGAAGGAGGTGCCGGCTGGATGACTCCTATCCTTATTTGTCTTGTGCTAGGTCTTGCTCTTGTTATTGAGCGTCTTACCTATCTGAGTATGAGCCGCACAAATACTGAAAAACTTATTGCGAAAATTGAAGAATCAATTAAAGCCAACGACATAGAAGGTGCAAAAGATATTTGCCGCAACACCCGTGGTCCTGTTGCAAGTGTATTCTATCAAGGCCTTGATCGCTTTAACGAAGGCATTGACAACATCGAAAAAGCCATTGTTTCTTATGGTGGTGTTCAGATGGGACGTTTAGAGTCAAATCTCTCATGGATAGGTCTTTTTATTGCTCTGGCACCTATGCTCGGGTTCCTTGGAACAGTTGTTGGTATGGTACAGGCATTTGATGACATTGAAAAAGCCGGTGATATTAGCCCAACCATTGTTGCCGGTGGTATGAAAGTGGCTCTTATAACTACCGTATTCGGACTTATAGTTGCTATTATTTTACAAGTTATGTATAATTACATTCTTGCATTAATTGAAAAACTCGTTAACGAAATGGAAGACGGTACTATTTCTTTCATGGATATAGTTTTTCGTGCTAAAAACACTCAAAAACAATAATTACTATGAAATCTAAAGCATTAAAGAATACTTTATTAATAGTAGCCTTGCTTTTGATTGGTGCTGCAATGATATTTGCTTCAATTGACATAAGACTTTATATTGCATATACTGTTTTTGCAATTGCTATAGTATCATTTGTAGGTTTTGCCATTTATTCGCTTGCAGCAAATGCAAAGAAAAGTATTGGCTCTATTGGTGCGGGCGCAGCCATTGTTGGGATTTTAATGTTATTTTATTTCATTAGTCCAAGAACTGACGTGTCGGCTGAACTTTTAGAAAAAACCGGTACCGGAATTGGATGGAGTCCAATCATAGGCTCAGGTTTGTACACAGTATATCTTCTACTTGTTATTTTTGTCTCTTTACTAGCATTTTTCAGTGTAAGAAATATGCTTAAATAAATAAAGCTATGCCAAGAAAAGCTCCCGAACTCAACACAGGATCCATGGCAGATATCTCTTTTCTTCTGTTGTGTTTCTTTTTGATGGTATCTAATATGGATACCGATTTGGGATTGGCGAGGAAGTTACCACCTATGCCTGAAAAAGATGCAAAGGTGCCTGAGGTTAAAGAACGAAATGTGTTTGTTGTTTTGGTAAATGCCTACGACATGCTACTTGTTGAAGGCAAGCCCGGAAATATAAACACCCTCAGGAAAGATGCCAAAAACTTCTTTCTCAATCCTACAAACTCACCTGACCTTTCGGAAAAAAAGCTTGAAGACATTCCTTTCATCGGACCCTACGAGAAATCTAAAGGTGTAATTTCCTTGCAAAACGACAGGGGAACTTCTTATGAAATGTATGTTAAAGTGCAAAACGAATTGGCTGCAGCAATTAATGAGATGCGCGATGAATTATCTATGCAAAAATTTGGTAAAAAATTTGCCGATCTTAACGAAGAATATTCAAAAGCAGTTGCAAAAGCCATCCCTGTTGCTATTTCCGAAGCCGAACCAAAAGATATAGGAGGAAAAAAATAATGGGAAGATTTAAAAAATCAGGAGGAAAAGAAACTCCGGGCATAAATACCGGTTCTATGTCCGACATTGTTTTTATGTTCCTGTTTTTCTTTATGGTTATTACAAAAATTCGTCAAGGCGAATTATTTGTGCGTATCTCTGCACCGGCCGCAACAGAAGTGCAAAAATTGGAACGTAAAAATCTTGTTTCATATATTTATATTGGAGTGCCTATTAAATCAAAATTATATGGTACTGAGCCCAGGATTCAACTAAACGATCAATTTGCAACTTCTGAGAATATTGCAGAATTTATTGCTAATGAACGTGCTGTACGTAACGAAGCTGACCGTCAGTTTTTAACTACTTCAATGAAAGTTGATAAAAAGGTTAAAATGGGTATTGTAACTGACGTTAAGCAAGAACTTCGTAAAGTTGGTGCTTATAAAATTAATTACTCTACCAAAAGAGGTAAAGTTACCGATTAATTTATTCTTATTTTATTCCAAACAGCTGTCATAAATATTTGACAGCTGTTTTTGTTTTATAAACACATTTATAATATCAAACTGCTTTTTAATTATTTTTGTGTTTAAATGAAAAGTATTTCTCTTCAAGATCATATTAACCAAAGTAAAATAGCTGCCGCCGCTAATCGCGCCAAAGGGAACAGACACGGGCAAATACTTTCAATGCTGTATGCCGACCCATATCATTTTATTGAGGAATTATTACAAAATGCCGAAGATGCTTTAGCCCGACAAAAAGACAGTGCATTAATTGGCATTGTAAAAATCATTATTACTGGCACAGATATTTCTTTCTATCATAATGGAGATCCATTTAACGAAATTGATTTAATGGCCATTACAACTTTTGCGTCAACAACCAAAAAAGGATTGCCAAATATTAATCAAATTGGCAAATTTGGTATAGGATTTCGTTCGGTTTATGGTATTTCCGATAACCCCGAAATTCATAGCGAAACGCACAATTATAAAATTACCGACTTTGAAGTATTGGAAAATTGCCCGGCCAAAAATACGCATGAATTCTCAACTTTAATTTTTTTACCATATAAAAAATCTTTAACTGCGGATTTTAAAACAGCTCTGGAAAATAATCTGCTGAATTTAAACCCAATGTTTCTTCTTTTCTTAAAAAGAATACAACAAATTGAGATTGTAACCAGAGACTCATCTACAATACTCAGTGTTGAAACAGAATTGGTTGGAAAAGACCTTGTTCGTAAAAAAATTATTGAGACCCATAATGGTATAAGAAGTATTGCAAGTTATTTAGTTTTTAATAATATAAAAAGCCAAAAGAGAGAATCTGCAATTGCATTTAAAATAGAAAATGGCAAATTTCATCCTTTAATTCAACCTTATGTCTCTGTCTATTTTCCTACAAAATATAAATTATCGCACTCTGTTCTTGTTCATGCCAACTTCACTACTACTCCCAACCGCGAGAATATTCCTTTTTCCAAAGAATGGACTCCTGAAAATGACATTATATTGAATGACCTATCTGAATTACTTAATAAAACACTAAAAACTCTACTTAAAGCAAAGCTTATTTCTGCAGACTTCTGGAAACTATTTTTGTGGGAACAAAGCTTTTCCGACCCCATTTCAGCTACTATATCCAACAGCTTAAATAAATTTATCAATAAAGAAAAATGCTTTCCCGATCATAATGAAAATATGCAAGTCGTTTCAGATTTGTGCTTATGCGAGGATTATGATTTAATGCATCTATTAATCAAAAAGGACATTGTTGACATTTACGGCCGGCTTGGATTTTTGCATAAAGACATTGCGGCTATAGATAATCTAGTTATACATCTAAAAAAGAATTATAAGCTAAAAACTGCAGATATAGATTCGTTTGCTTTTCATATAGCAAATCATAAAGAATTCCTGCAAAAAAAACCAATCAGCTATTTTTATAATTTTTATCGCTTTTTGGCAAAATATCCGCGCTTATGGGATAAAACTCACAAAAGTAGATACTACAATCTTAGAAACAAATCATTTATAGCTGATAAAAGTAAAAAAATAATTACTCCGTTTAGCGAAAACGATAAACCTTTAATATTTATTGGCAAAGCTCCAAGCGACTTTTCGGTTGTGCATCCTGACTTAGCATCAAATCTCGATTGCATAAACTTTTTTTCAATGCTGGGAATACCAAATTTTGCTCCCGGATTAGCAGAAACGGATACTTTATTCAGACGTTTTAAAGAAAATAACTCTTCGAATTGGTGGTATAATCTTTACAAACTTTATATTGCTTCCCAAACAGATATAAAAGAATATATTCGGGAGAAAATTTCAAAAGCAAAGTTGTTACCTTGTAAAGATTCCAATAGCGGAGAAAAGTTTTTTACAACTACATCAAACGCATATATTGCAAATCAATATTTATTGGATTTTTTCTCTTTTAACAGAGTACTGTATGTTTGTCCAAAACTATTAAGTTATATATCGAAACAAAATATTCCCATTAGGGATTTTGAGGTTTTCTTAACCGAAATAGGAGTAAATAATACGCTTAAGTTCATAGAAATTGATGCGGCATTTGATGATGAACGAAAAAAAGCGCTTAGAGAAAATCTTGATTTTACCCCAATTGTACGAGAAAAAATTATTGACCTGACTATCGACGGTCTTGAATCGTTTTTAAAACATCCAACGCCAAAAGCATCTAAGGCTTTATGGATTTTACTGGGTAAAACTGAAAAAAAATATCAAAAAGCCAGTTACACTTTTGAATCCTATGTAAGAAGCGAAACAGTTTTCTTTACTCCATACTACATTGATAAATTAAAACATGAAGCATGGATGTATGATGAGTTTCTTAATCCTGTTAGCCCAAATGGTATTGGTTTTGAGCAACTGCATGCCGGTTTTACGGACCCCATGCCCGAATCGTTGTGGATGGCAGATGAGCTGGGGCTGAATATTAAAAGTATTTCGCCTGAAGAAAAAAACATTCTTTCATTCATAAGAAAAAATAAAATAAGCACCGACTTGCTGCGCAGTTTAGTAAATCAAGAAAAAAACGACTTTGCTTTTTTGCAGTATATACCTTTAATGGATGATTTAAACATCCCCCGCGAAAATGAAAAGAATGCAATAGGACAAATGCAAATGTTTACTGACCCAAAAATATTTCCTCAAACTTGCGCGCTAAACTGGAATCAATATTTTTTTGAAGAAAAAACACAAATTCTTAAAAATCATTTACTTAACACTTCACTGTCAAATTCAAAACAAATTAATCCTTTTATTAAGGAGCCGGGACATTTACAACTAAAAAATGACACTATTGTTCTAACTCACTACTTTATTGGTATCAGGCCGGATGCAGGTGAGATTATAT
>CAZJYL010000175.1:0-5523 GCA_964550265.1 uncultured Bacteroidaceae bacterium | reverse complement strand
TTATTTCCGTCTGTGGCTGGTGTGTGTTCGTTTTCTCCGAAAAATTCTCAAGCGAATAGCTTTTCTTTTGTTACTTTTCTTTTGGCAATGAAAAAGAAAAGTAAGCCTAGCCCGGCTCAAGGGCACAAAAAGAATTAAAAATTTATATTGAGAATTTATTTGTATAACAATGATTTAATTTACTTAATATCATTTTTTTAATCTACATAAAGCATCAGCCCTTTCAGATAAAAGCCTTCGGGATGAAATAATGTATGCGCATGGCACGATGCCTGCGACAAATGCTCAACAACACGAACTTTTCTGCCTGCCGAAATTGCCGCAGCCGTAATTGCACCGCTGAAGTGATTGCGTTCAACCACCTGCGAGCACGAATATGTAAATAAAAAGCCTCCGCTTTTGATTTTTGCAAGAGCTTCGGCGTTTAAACGCTTATATCCCTGAATTGCATTATGTCTGGCATCAACCCGTTTTGCATAGGCCGGCGGATCCAGAATTATTAAATCAAAATCATTTTCAGGCATTTCTTTCAGGTAGTCCAGGGCATCGTTTACTACACAATAATTATGTTTTGAGTCATAATTGTTTAATTCAATATTTTTTTTGCACAATTCCATTGCTTTTTCGGAACTGTCAACGGTAATAACCTGCTGTGCTCCGCCTGCAAGGGCATAAACCGAAAACCCGCCCGTATAGCCAAACATATTAAGAACTTTGCGCCCTCTCGAATAATTTTTCACTTTTTGCCGATTTTCGCGTTGATCTATGAAAAAGCCTGTTTTTTGCCCGTCTTGCCAGTTTATTAAAAACTTATTTTCGTTTTCGCATATTTCATGAGGTGATGATGGTTCATCTCCAAATAGCAGATTGGCATTATTTTCCCTGATGTTTTTGCTTTTGGAAACAATTGCTTTTATTAAATCTCCTCCGGCTTCTTTTAGTGCCGTTGCCAGTAAAGAAGAAATATTTTCCATTCCTGCCGAATGAAATTCCATTACTGCCACTCCATTGTAAAAATCCACAATTAATCCGGGCAGACCATCTGCTTCACCATGAACCAGACGAAATACATTGTTGTCGTTCCGCAAAAGGTTTAAACCAAGACGATACCTTAAGGCGTTAGTAAATTTTGATTTAAAAAAATCAGAATTTATTTCCTCGTTTTCAAACGAAATTACTCTTGCGGCTATACTGCTTTCGCCATAATGTCCCAGGGCAAGAAAATGGTCGTGATTATCGTACAACTCAACCAAATCGCCTTCTTTGGGCTCGCCCTCAATACGTTTGATTGCTCCCGAAAAAACCCAGGGATGAAAACGTCTGAGCGATTCTATTTTTCCTATTTTCAATATCAGTCTGGCCTTTGCACTTGTATTCATGAAATTGGTTTATTTATAATAAAACGATAAAGCAGTTTTGCATCTTCTCCCGCATAATCTACACCAATGCGTGGGGTGGCAGTTATATTTTCGGATGGAATTTTAATTCCGTAATCTTCAATTCTGACCAAATCGGAGTGAAGACTTATTCCGTTATGCGATAAATCCAGGGCCAGAGCCACAGTAACCTTTGCCGGACCATTTACTTCGGGCTTCATCTTTTTTTGCTGAAGACGCAAATTAATGGTATCTGTTCCTTCAATGGGTTCTATGGCACGAATAAGCACCGCATGCGGAATATCTTTTTTGTTGGTAACCACATTAAACAAACTATGGATTCCATAACATAAATATACATAGGCCACGCCGCCTTGCATAAACATTGTTTCGGTTCTTTTGGTACGTTTGCCTCCGTATGCATGCGAAGCCCTATCAACTTCACCGGCATAAGCTTCGGTTTCAGTAATTATTCCGGCTGTTCTTATTCCATGTTGACACGAAACCAGTACTTTGCCAAGTAATTGTTTGGCTGTTTCAACAACATCCGATTGCAGATAAAATGATTTCGGCAATAGTTTTTTCACTCTGCAAATTTAGTATTTCGTCATTAATATTTTGTGGAATTAAACATTGAAATGCCAAATTCCAATTTGTTGGTATTCAAAAATAATTTTGTAAAATTCCACCACATATTTATGCTTTTAATCTAAATTATCAAGCTTTAAAATTGAAATAAAATTAATTTAATATTTAATTATATTTTATTTAACAATTAAAAACGCATAAATACATATAAAAAATGTATATTTGCAGACAAATAAAATGATAAATATCATGAAACGCTTAATTATTTTAACATTATTGTTCGTTTGTATGTCTTTTTTCTCAATGGCTCAAAGCCGTAAGAGTAATTTGCCCGCAATCAAGGATGATTCAGTTAAAATTATTTCTTCATTGTCGGCAACCGATGAATTGTTTCTTTTTAAAAACCATGAATGTATTTGCCATCACAGATTGTCTTCTCCGGACACTATTTTGAAAAACAAAGATGCTCAGTGTTGTCCTTTTCATTCCATTCCCGAAAATTTTTCATTTTCTGCAACAAATAATAAATTGCGCACTTCAGTTATGATGGCGCAGATAAGGTGATTTTAGTATGCTTTTTTCAAAAATCGCAAATAAATATCTTTGTAATATATAGATATACTGTATTTTAAAACATCTTATTTGATTTTGAAATTATCATTTATATGTATTTCAGTAGTAATTGAAATTTTCTTCTACTTGAAAAAAAAACATAAAAATTGCATTTTTTTAAAAAAATTGTAATTTTTAACAAATTATATTATATATTTGTAGGTTTTTATTTAATATTAACTATTCAGTCTTTGGAGGGGGATATGAAATTTAGTATTGTATTATTATTTTTATCATTATTTTGTTCTTTATTTTTAAGTGCGCAGAATAATGCATTGATATTGCACAACGGCGCAATAATAAACATTACCGGAGGTGCTGTTCTAAATGTTGCTCAACCACATGCAGATGGTATTGTTGTTACCGGAGCCGGAACAAGTTATATTCAGAGCGAAGGCGAAACAAACCGCGTTGCATGGCATATAAATAATGGCACGGGGAACCATGTTATTCCATTTGGTGTCGGTGGTACGCGGATTGACATGAGCTACAATGTTACCACGGCAGGTTCTGCCAGCGGAGCCCTTGTAGCAAGCACTTATGCGACGAATGTAAACAATCTGCCATTGCCAAGTGTTTATGCTCCTGCAGTTACCACGATGGATTCAACAGGTTTTGTAGGAACTAATAATCACAGTCTTTTTACTGCTGACCGTTTTTGGGTTCTGCGTGATATAGGAAGACCTTGGGTAACAAAACCCGTTAGTAATCTAACATTAACCTATCGCGATATAGAATTTGCTCCGGGAAATACAATAACAGAATCCGACCTGCTTGCCCAGTATTGGAATAGTTCCCAGTGGAATCCGGGCTGGTACACAGGCTCTGCTTTATTAGGTGTTAATAATGCGGCAGCAAATCAGGTTAATTCTATAAATGCAGGTACAAACGGAAATCTTTACACGTGGATTCTGGTTGCGCGCAATCACCCCCTTCCGGTAGAATTAGGTGATTTTAAGGCAAATTGCGGAGAATCCCATAAGCCGGTTATAGAGTGGGTAACATATAGCGAAACAAATAATTCATTTTTTACCTTGCTGCGTTCTTCTGATGGTTTTGCATGGGAAACAGTAGCCAATATTACCGGGGCAGGAAATTCAAACACTGCATTATATTATTATTTTGAAGATCAGTCTGCACCTGAAGGAACCCTTTATTACAGATTGATGCAGCAGGATTTTGACGGCACGGTCAGCGAGGCAGGCAATGTACAGGTTAATTGTGCCGGAAATTTAATATCAGATTCGTTCGATATGAATGTTTATAGCGATAACGACCACTCAATCCACATAACATTTAATTCCGAAAAGCAGGAATTGATGATTCTGAGATTATTCGATATGCGCGGCAGACTTATCATGCAGCAGCAAAACGTATCGGATGAAGGTTTAAATCATATTGTTCTGGATGCCCAAAGTCTGGCAAATGCCTCGTATTTAATATCAATTACCGGAGCTGAAAGAACAGAAAGCAAAAAGTTTTTCTTGCAATAATTTAAAAATATTAAATAATTATGAATAGAATTTTACTGACCACGTTTTTTATCGCATTAACTTCGTTTATGATGAAGCTTAATGCACAAAGTGTAGGCATTTCTGCAGGCGTTATAACTCCTGATGCTTCCTCGATGCTTGAAGTGCAAAGCACTACAAAGGGTATTTTAATACCGAGAGTTGCATTAACAGCCACAAATGCAGCAGGCCCAATTACATTGCCTGCAACAAGTTTGTTGGTTTATAATACGGCTACTGCTAGTGCCGGTGCAACTCAAGTTACACCGGGTTATTATTACAATGCCGGAACAACTGGCGCGCCAAATTGGACACGTTTATTAGGTGGAAAAGATGGATGGCTAACCACGGGAAATTATGGAACAAGTGTTGCAACCAATTGGTTAGGTACCAATGATAATGTTGATTTTGCAATCAGAACAAACAATACCGAACGTGCCCGTATTTTAGGTGCGGGAAATTTTCTTGTAAATGTAACCACGGCACCCTTGGCAACAGCTGCATTTACTAGTGTTGTTAGTCCTACATTTACCACTGCTATTTTCGGCATTGGAAACGGTGGTACACCAATTAGAGCTGAGCAACAAGATGTAGCGTCTGATGCTTTGTGGGCTCATAACACAGCTGCCAATGGTGCTGGTAGTGGCGGCGCCATTTGGGCAACATCCAATCAAATAGGCTCATCTACACTAATTGTTGGGTTAAGATCATCAAGCTACTATGCTAATAATGCAATTTCTGCCATAGCTTCTGTAAATACAGCAACTGCAATTTATGCAGTAAACAATGTCGCTGCAGGAACGAGTACAGGGGATGGAATATATGGACAAACAGGTCAAAGCCAAGGATACGGCGTTTGGGGTGCTAATACACATGCAAGCGGAACAGGCGTTGTAGGGGCAGGCAATAACCAATCATCAAATTATTTAGTTAACGGCAGTGGTGGTGCTTTCACGGGACTTACTACCGGTTGTTATGGAAAAGCCAACACGGTTGCTAATGGTGTTGGAGTAGTTGGTGTTGGTAATAATGTTGCAACTGGATCGACACCTGTTGAAGGTAGTGGGGGTGCTTTCACCGGTGTTACTTATGGTGTTGCTGGTTATGCAACAGATAGTGTTGATGGATCTGCAGGAGGTTATTTCACTAATGGCTCAGGTGCGTATGCTTATGCTGGCGTAAGAAATTTAGCAACGAATTATAAAGTTATTGGTTCAGGAACTGTTTCTACTATAGTAAGCAGACCCGATGGCAGTTTGACAACTTTATTTTGCCCTGAGGCGCCTGAAATTCTTTTCCAGGACTATGGTTCCGGTCAGTTGGTTAATGGAGCAGTTCATATAGAATTGGATCCTGTATTTGCAAATGCAATTTTTGTGAGCGAAGATTATCCATTGCGTGTTTTCATCCAGTTGTAAGGCAATTGTAATGGAGAA
>CAZJYL010000174.1:0-5533 GCA_964550265.1 uncultured Bacteroidaceae bacterium | reverse complement strand
TGTATCGTCATTTGATGAATCAAATCCCTTTGACCGTTCTATTAAATTTTTGGTTGCTGCAGGTATGCATGTTGTTGCAGATTCTGTAATTAACTGGACTGTTTCAGCAATTCTTACCTGCAGGGATGAGCTGGACAGCCTGCCGTATATAATACCGATTGAAGTTGAAAAATTTCTTTCCCGCAACATTCGTTCGGGACGCGAATATTTCCTGGATGGATTAATGCAGTTATATTATTTGGCTCCATGGCAATGTGCTGAGTTTATAAAAGAGAGAAGACAGATTTATATGGATAACAAAAACGAAACAATGACAGCACATTCTTTTGTAAATGAAGCATTGTTGTATTCCGAAGTAATTGGTCAACCAAAACTAGCTTTACCATTGATTGATTCGGCCATGAATATCTGGGTGAAAACCGGAAATTCCATTCAGATTGCCAATACTATGAAAGCTAAAGGAAATGCATTATTGCGATTAAACAAATTTGAAGAAGCTGAAAAAGAGATTAAAACGGCAATTTCTTTGTTTAATAAAAATGACGTGCAATATGGGTCTTTATCTTGTCAGCTCGATTTGGTTTTGTTGTTTGCAAAGACAGGAGAGCCCGATTCCATGAAAAAGTATGACCAAATATGCCGGCCTGAGTTTGAAAAAAACGACACCATGCTTTTGTTTGTGTTGAATACTTATCGTTTAGCAGCATACCAGTCGGCAAATCAATACAGTATTCGCGAAATTGCCAAACAAAATTCCGACTTGTTATTTGCAGCTAAATTTCATCCTGCCATGGTAATTGAATATTACAAAAACTCTATAAAAGCTTTTGTATTTTTTGACGAAGCTGTTTTGCTTAAAAATCATAAACTCGAATATGACAATTTGAAACAAGAGTTGTTAAAGCTGGGATATTGGCCGGGGTTATTTAAATAATCAAGCTGTTTTTTGAACTTAAATAATAAAAATTAGCAGTTGAAACTTATTATTAATTAATGAATTTTGTATGACAAATTGCCAATTTTAAAATGTAAAAAGCCATTTCTTTGAATTGACGAAACATGATTTTTAAATTGATTTATTTCAATTAACCCGTAATACTCTGTAATGCAATATATTATAGGGTGATAAATTTTAAAAATTTTAATTATTTACAGGTTTTTGAATAAATGTATTATATATCTTTGTTGTAGTAAAACCAAATTCAATATTATATGAAAAAGCATAATTTCAACGCCGGCCCGGCCATTTTGCCGAGAATTGCCATCGAAAACACTGCAAAAGCTGTTTTAGACCTAAACGGAATAGGTTTATCTTTACTTGAAATCAGTCATCGCAGCAAAGATTTCCAAGCAGTTATAGACAATGCTGTAGCTCTTATGAAAGAAGTTATGGGTATTCCTGATAATTACCATGTTCTTTTCCTAGGAGGCGGTGCCAGCATGCAGTTTTGTATGATTCCTTATAACTTTATGAAAACCAAAGCTGCATATCTGGAAACGGGTGTTTGGGCAAAAAAGGCATTGAAAGAAGCTAAGGGCTTTGGCGAAGTTATAACAGTTGGTAGTTCAGCCGACAAAAATTTCTCTTATATCCCAAAAGGCTGGACAGTGCCATCAGACGCTGATTATTTTCATATTACAACAAATAACACCATTTACGGTACCGAAATCAGAGAAGACTATAGCTGCAATATTCCATTGATAGCAGATATGTCATCAGATATGTGCAGCCGCCCAATTGATGTTACAAAATATTCAATGATTTATGGCGGTGCACAAAAAAATATTGGACCTGCAGGTGCTACTTTTGTTATCATTAAAGACGAGTTTTTGCAGCAAATTACCGATAAGCGCCATATCCCAACCATGCTTGATTATCGCACTCATGTTAAAGAAGGTAGCATGTTCAATACCCCTCCATGTTTGCCAATTTATACTATCATGGAAGTAATGAAATGGTTAAAAGAATTGGGAGGATTGTCTGTAATTGAAAAAATGAATATAGAGAAGGCCAATATTTTATATAATGCCATTGACAACAGTAAAATGTTTGTTGGAACTGCTGAAAAAGACAGTCGTTCATTAATGAACATTTGTTTTGTCATGAAAGAGCAATATAAAGATAAAGAAGAGGCATTCTTGGAGTTTGCAAAAACAAAAGGGCTTATTGGTCTAAAAGGACATCGTTCTGTTGGTGGTTTCCGTGCTTCTACCTACAACGCACTTGCAAAAGAAAGTGTAGAATATTTAGTAGATTGCATGAATGAATTTGAAAAACAAAATGCATAAATGAAATATAAAAGCCTCATGGATGATTTTTTATTCATGAGGCTTTTGTTAAATCATATTTAAAACACATAAAATAAAGTTTGATAAAACAGGACCTGCAAACTTTATTTCTTTTAATTATAAAAGGTCACCTGATAAATAAAAATAAAAAAATCATGACAAAAGTTTTAATAGCAACCTATAAACCATTTGCAGCTTCTGCAGTAAATGCCATACGCAATGTAGTTGAAACAGCCGGATTTGAGCTTAAGTTACTTGAAAAATACACTGAAAAAAAACAATTACTCGATGCTGTTGCCGATGTTGATGCAATGATTGTTAGGAGCGACATTGTTGATGCCGAAGTTATTGAACATGCCAAAAATTTAAAAATTGTTGTACGTGCGGGTGCAGGATATGACAATTTAGATCTGGCTGCTTGTACTGCAAAAGGAATAGTTGCCATGAATACACCGGGCCAAAACAGCAATGCTGTTGCAGAACTTGCCATGGGCATGATGTTGATGATGGTTCGCAACAAATATGATGGCACAAGTGGTACGGAGGTTAAGGATAAAACCTTAGGTATTCATGCATACGGATATGTTGGTAAGAATCTTGCCCGTATTGCAAAGGGATTTAACATGAAAATAATGGCATATGATCCGTTTGTTGATAAAAGCGTTATGGAAATAGACGGAATAATCCCTGTAGATAATATTGAAGACCTTTATAAAAACTGCCAATTTGTTTCGCTTCATATCCCTGCAAACGATAAGACAAAAAAATCAATTAACAAAGCATTGGTTTCTTTGATGCCAAAAGGTGGCGTTCTTGTTAATACCGCCCGTAAAGAGGTAATTAACGAAGAAGAGTTGTTGCAGTTGTTTGAAGAACGTCCTGACCTGCGTTATGTTAGTGATATTGCTCCTGATAATGCAGCTGCATTTGTTGAAAAATACGCACCACGAGTTTTCTTTACTCCAAAAAAGCTTGGTGCACAAACTTCCGAAGCTAATAATAATGCAGGAATTGCAGCAGCAGATCAAATTGTTAAGTTTATAAAAAACGGTGATAAAACATTTCAAGTAAACAAATAAAATTAAAAATTAAATTCTTCATTCTTTTTTACTATGGAAAATAAAGTATTCAATTTTTTCCGTTTCGAAGATCTACGTGTTTTTCACAAAGCTATTGATTATTCTCGTTGGGTTGATGAGCAAATGAAAAATGTTGTGCAAGGACCTTTATCGGAATATTTTGCCAAAAGTTTTTCGAAATCAGCAATGCATATTTCTATTAATATTGCTGAAGGTAGTGGTAGAAATAAAAGCCAGTTTATTTATTATTTAAAACTGGCAAAAAGTTGCATAAGAGAATGTGTTGTTTATACAACGATTGGGGCTAATAATAATTATATTGGTGCAGATAAGGTAGAAGAATCCAGGTCTATGCTTATTGAAATTTCCAAAATGGTTGGAGCTCTTATTTCATCACTACAAAAAAGCAAAACCAAAGATGACGCCGATGATTTTGACTCAATAAACAACGAAGGTTTACCATTGACATCTGATGAAGAATTTGATTTATAAACAAAGCTAAAACTATTAAAGAATGGCTACATTAAAAGCATTTAAAGGATTTCGACCTCCCAAAGACATAGCACATTTGGTTGCTTCCCGCCCATACGACGTTTTAAATTCCAAAGAAGCCCGTAAAGAGGCAGAAGGCAATGAATATTCGTTGCTTCATATTATTAAACCGGAGATAGATTTTGACGAGAGTATTGATGAGCATGATGAAGTTGTTTATAATAAGGCACAGGAAAATTTTGCAAAATTCCGTAAAAACGAATGGCTGGTTCAGGATGATAAAGAGTATCTCTACATTTATGCTCAAACCATGAATGGGAAAACTCAATATGGTATTGTTGGTTGTGCCGGTGTTGACGATTATTTAAACAATGTAATTAAGAAACACGAACTTACCCGCAAAGACAAAGAAGAAGACAGGATGAAACATGTTCGCATTACCAATGCAAACATGGAACCGGTATTCTTTTCATATCCTGCACATTACGAACTCGACAATTTAATTATGAATTATGCAAAATCCAATCCGGCAGAATATGATTTTACTGCTGTAGATGGAGTAGGACATCATTTATGGGTAATTAAAGAAGAAGCTGTAATTAATAAAATAATTAGCATTTTCGATTCATTTCCTGCCGTTTACGTTGCAGACGGTCATCACAGAACAGCTGCCGCTGCTTTGGTTGGTAAAGAAAAACGGGGATTAAATCCGGGTTATAATGGTAAAGAAGAGTTCAATTATTTTCTGGCTGTACATTTTCCCGACAATCAACTTACAATAATCGATTACAATCGCGTTGTAAAAGATTTAAACGGAATGACTGCCACAGAACTTTTAGAAAAATTAAAAGAAAATTTTGAAGTAGAATTGAAAGGAAGCGATATTTATAAACCCGAATGCCTGCATAATTTCAGCATGTATCTTGAAGGCAAATGGTACTCTCTTTCTGCCAAGCATGGTACATATAATGACAATGACCCCATAGGGGTATTAGATGTAACCATTCTTTCTCATTTAGTTCTCGACAAGTTGTTTGATATTAAAGACCTAAGAACCGACAAGCGCATTGATTTTGTTGGTGGTATTCGCGGGCTGGGCGAGCTTGTTAAGCGTGTTGATAGCGGGGAAATGAAAGTTGCATTTGCTTTATATCCGGTAACTATGAAGCAGTTAATTGATATAGCTGACACAAACAACATTATGCCGCCAAAAACAACATGGTTTGAACCCAAACTACGCAGTGGTCTTGTTGTTCATACCTTAGAATAATAAAAACTTATGAAAAAATCCCCATGAATTTGGGGATTTTTATTTATATATAAATGTGATTAAAAAAGCTGAATTCAAGTTACAAATGCAACTTTTTTGTTTTTCAAAATCAGGTTTAATTTTTGATATGGAGTCAAATAGTCGAAACGCTTTTTGGATAGGTGATTAATCTTGTATGCAATCCAAAAAAAGGGCTTCATCACTACACTATCCACAACAAATCCAAAACACCAAATACAAGCAAGCGGTCAGAAAAAGGCTGCTTGTTTTTTTGCGGGGTGGAGGATTGTGTCTGCGCCCGCGCCATACCGCGCCCCGCCGCAAGGCCGCCCAAAAATCTATTTTGCCAACAATAAATTGAAATAAAAAAATCATTCTTTTGGACGTCGCATAGAATTTTGCG
>CAZJYL010000173.1:2830-5576 GCA_964550265.1 uncultured Bacteroidaceae bacterium | reverse complement strand
TATTATATTATTGACACTCAATTGTTTATAACTGTTTTAAGGGGCGACTATTTAACAACAGTCACATGTCCAATAAAGTGATGTTCTAACCCATTTATATCGGTTAGTATAATTAAATAAACATATACATCTTGCTGTACTATTTCTCCATGACCTTTTACTCTTCCATCCCATCCAACTTCGATATTATCGGTCATAAAAATTTCTTTGCCCCAACGATCATAAATGTACATTTTGTATTTTGTAAAATCGATATTAAAGCCCATGGGCCTAAAAATGTCGTTATTTCCATCACCATTTGGAGAAAATGCGGTAGGAATATATTCGTCCCATGCAGGATTAATTATAATTCTATTGCTTACCGAGTCAACACAACCCCATTCATTTTCTACAAATAATGTTACCCAATATTCCCCTTCTGCTCTATAAGTATGTACAGGATCTTTTGCTATGCTTATATTATCAAGTCCACTGCCAGGATCATCAAAATTCCAAAGCCTTGACTTTTCACCTAATGACTGATCGTAAAACTGAATGGTTGGATATTCTAATGTCGTAATATCAGGTGTTCTGGCAAAACTTGCTATTGGATTTGGATGTACAACAATATAACTTGGTTTTTGAATAGCGTTTTTACAACCCGCTGTAGTAGTAACATTAAGACCTATAGTATAAGTTCCTGTCTCAAAAAATGCATGCATAGGATTTTGCATTGATGAGAAATTACTTGAACCAGAGGCAGGATCACCAAAATCCCAATTCCAAGACTGAATATTAGGAGAAGCCGAACCGGTAAAATGAACAACCGTGGCTTGGCAAATATCCGTTTCATCAGCCCTGAAATCAACATCCGGTATCGGATGTACTGAAATTGTAACATTTGCAGACCCTAAACAACCATAAAGATCAACTCCTGCAACAGTGTATGTTATAGTGGAATCCGGTGTTGAAGTTACAACGCTGCCAACATTAGTATTTAAAAACGTACCCGGTGTCCAATCATATAAAACAGCTCCAGATGCTTTTATGGTAACAGACTCTCCCTGACATATATTTGGATTATTTGGACTAACCTGAATTACCGGAGCATTTCTAACTATAATATTAGCAGAGGCAGTACCTTCACAACCTTTACTGTCAATACCCGTTACTGTATATACAGTACTTGAAGTAGGCCAAACCAAAATATTATTTGTTGTTTCACCCGTATTCCAAATGTAGGATACTGCTGTTGTGGATGTTGCTAATAAAGAGGCTGTGTCTCCGGGACAAATAGTATATGAATTCGGACTAATACCTACAGCAGGATTAGGATTGACATGAATGCTTATTCTGGTGCTTCCTGTAC
Organism: uncultured Bacteroidaceae bacterium; assembly: GCA_964550265.1. GTDB lineage: Bacteria > Bacteroidota > Bacteroidia > Bacteroidales > DTU049 > GWF2-43-63. The sequence goes on along the minus strand of CAZJYL010000173.1, from coordinate 4,228 downwards.
AACCATTTGGATCAGTTCCTGTTACAAGATATATTGTGTTGGTGACAGGACTTACAATTATTGGATTGCAACTTTGGCCGGTGCTCCATTGAAAAGTTGTATTTGCTATATTGCTTGTTGCTAATAGTTCAATGCTCATGCCTAAGCATACTTCATCCTGTGTTGCATAAATATTTACCTGAGGTAATGGATTTACATTAACCATAAAATCAGCCGTATTTGTACATCCGTTGACATCTGTTACCGTTACCGAATATGTACTTGTTTGAGAAGGAACAACATTAATAGATGATGTGTTCTGGCCGGTACTCCATTGATATGTTAAAGATGTTTGATTACTGCTTGCAGCCAAATCTACCGAAGACCCTAAACAAACCGAAGCATTTGATGCAGTAATTGAAACATCTGGAAGTGAATTAACATATATTAAAATATCAGAGGTTCCAACGCAGCCTGCTAAAGTAGTTGCAGTTACTGAATAACTACTAGTTGAAGCTGGAGAAACTACTATCGTAGGATTTGTTTCTGCAGTATTCCACATGTAACTGTTTACTGCTATATTGCTATTTGCAACAAGAGAAGCTGACGAACCAACGCAAATTGATGATGATGAAGGGACAATACTTAATATAGGATTTGGATTTACAGTGATAGTGGCATTGGCAGTGGAAATACATCCATCAGGAGAAGTTACTGTCAAATAATATGTATTGGTAACACTTGGCGTTAAAAAGATCTGAGGTGTTGTTGCTCCATTACTCCATAAATATGTAGAACCGGCAATATCAGATGATGCCGTTATTGTAACACTTTCTCCTTCACATATTACGCTATCAGAAACAACTAAGTTTACCACCGGTAACGGATTTACGGTAATCTGTATGCCGGCTGTACCCGTACAACCATTGGCCGAGGTGCCTGTTACTGTATATGTTGTCGTACTAGTCGGACCTACTGTAATAGATGAACTGGTCGAACCATTACTCCACTGATATGTGGTTCCGCTTATTGAAGAAGTTACACTAATATTTGCACTACCGCCATTACAAATTTCCGTGGCACTGGAACTTATTGTCAATACCGGATTAGGATATACGTTTATTGTTGCGCTGCCGGTTGTTACACAACCTTCAGGACTGCTTACAGTTACATTATAACTGGTGGTGGTACCTGGTGATACCGTGATACTGCTTGTAGTACTGCCGTTACTCCATAAAAATGTGCTGCCGCTTATATCACTTGTGGCGGTTATAGTGCTGCTCTCGCCTACGCATATATCTGTGCTTGTGGCGGTAACATTTACCACCGGTAGCGGATTTACGGTAATCTGTATGCCGGCTGTACCCGTACAACCATTGGCCGAGGTGCCTGTTACTGTATATGTTGTCGTACTAGTCG
>CAZJYL010000173.1:0-2730 GCA_964550265.1 uncultured Bacteroidaceae bacterium | reverse complement strand
CTCTGCTTGTGGCGGTAACATTTACTATAGGTAACGGATTTACGGTAATCTGTATGCTGGCTGTTCCCGTACAACCATTGGCCGAGGTGCCTGTTACTGTATATGTTGTCGTACTAGTCGGACCTACTGTAATAGATGAACTGGTCGAACCATTACTCCACTGATATGTGGTTCCGCTTATTGAAGAAGTTACACTAATATTTGCACTACCGCCATTACAAATTTCCGTGGCACTGGAACTTATTGTCAATACCGGATTGGGATATACATTTATTGTTACGCTGCCGGTTGTTACACAACCTTCAGGGCTGGTTACAGTTACATTATAATTGGTGGTGGTACCTGGTGATACCGTGATACTGCTTGTAGTACTGCCGTTGCTCCATAAAAATGTGCTGCCGCTTATATTGCTTGTGGCAGTTATCGTGCTGCTCTCACCTACGCATATATCTCTGCTTGTGGCGGTAACATTTACTATAGGTAACGGATTTACGGTAATCTGTATACTGGCTGTTCCCGTACAACCATTGGCAGTACCCGTTACACTATAATTAGTGGTAGAGCCCGGAGATACAGTTATAGATGAAGATGTGGCCCCATTGCTCCATACAAACACCGTTCCCTGCACATCGGATGAAGCTGTAAGAGTAACATTTTCATTTTGGCAAATTTGCGGACTGGTGGCAGTTATAGAAATATTTGGATTAGGATGAACTGTTACAACAACAGAATCAACATTAGTACAAATTGGAGCAAAGAATATATCATCTAAAGCAAAGTCATTACCATTTCTTATAAGATTTTGATTAACAATACAAATCTGAGCTGTTGTATTCGTGCCACTATTCCATACTTCGTAAAACTGCTGCCAGTTACATGTGGTTGTTGTAGCCGTAAAAGGGCTGCCTAAAAGAATACTGTTGATAGAAAACTGCAAAACAGCAGGATTTGTCGGATGAACACTGGTAATCCATGTGCCAAAAGCATAGTCGGTATTAGGCATAACAGCAATATTCTGACACCATACTTTTTGATTTGCTATTGGCGCGCCATTAACAACCATCATTTGGGTACCCGGTGCAGGAGTGTGGTCGGCACAAGCAGAAAAATTTGAGTGATGTGTATGTGGATTGTTTGTAATATAATAGTTTCCTTCAGGAAATAAATTTGAGCTATAAACATAGTCTGTTATAAACCCTACATTACCTAATTCAAAATCTCCGTTATAAATAATATTACCACCTATTGATGATCCATATAAATAATAAGTTGTTGTTACCGTAGGGCTGGCAATAGGGTTGGCTATTGAAGGATTATTCAGGGTGCCGGTTGGGGTCCAAGAATAAAAAGTTGCTCCACTTCCATTCAATTGAGTTGTTTGTCCGGCACAAATTTCTTTATCGGGACCTGCATTAACAACAGGAAGAGAAAATATTTCAACTCTGGCTGTTGCCGTGCCTGTGCATCCATAATTATCTGTTCCGCTAACGGTATAAACTGTGGTGGAATTAGGTACAGCATTAACTATTGCTCCCGTTGTTGGACTTAACCCCGTAGTCGGAGACCAAACATAATTTTGTCCACCCGATGCTGTAAGCGTTACAGGGCTTCCCTGGCAAACGCCTGCATAGGAGGGATTAACGGAAATACTTGCATTTCCTGTTGAATTTGATACATTAACTATAACTGTATCAGGAGGGCAGCCTGTGCTAATATCATCTGAAACAACCAAATAATAAGTGCCCGCAGTTGTTGCAAAATAACTTGCACTATTACTTACAGGATTCCATGCAGAGTTATACCAAGTATAAACAATGTTTCCATAACCGCCGCTATGAAAGCCATTTAGCTGAACCCCGTGGCTGGAAGCACATATGCGGGCAGGATTTGGATTTACACCTCCTACCAACGGATCAAACATGTAAACACGCACAGTATCACAAAACGAAGACATTCCTACACATGAAGGAAGTTCAACATTACCACACACTCTATAATCAACATAAGGAGGATGTCCGGCTGCCGGAGTTACTGTAGGTGAAACGCAATTTATACAAGAAAGATAAGAATTATAAACTCCTCCTCCTGTTATATCGCTCCATGTTACGGAAGCAGGAGAAAGGCCTTGTACCCAAATACTTGCCGGACAAGTATTACTAGCATAAGTATTTGGGCAAACACTTGGTGATGGGATTGAGGTAACTTGATACGTATTGGCGTTATTGCCAGGTTTACAAAAAGTTAAAGTAAAAGGGCCGGGTCCATTTAAACAAACAGGACTCCCCACTGGCGTTTGAGGACCACAGTTGATTTGATAAAACATAGATCCCGAAGGAACAGCCCCGGAAGCTATGGTAAAATTTATGGCATAAGTACCTGGATTTACCACTATTTCAAATTCGAGACAGCGGTCAGGATTAGAAGCCCCACAACAAAAATCATTTCTAACAATCAATGGAGATGTCCAAGTTGCAATAGGGCTTGAAGACAGATTAACTGAAAAAAACGGAACAGTTGGCTCACATAAGCCTGATTGTGCTTTTAGTGGATCCGACATTGCCACAAAAAGCGCAATTGAGAACAACAACGGCAAAACTTTTGCCGGTAGTCGTCCAAACTGATTCCGCAACACCTTAATTTTAAATAATCTATTCATGGCTCAATATTTTATGCATTTCAGTTTTTTACTGAAATGGAAACAACCTCAAGATTTTATAAGTGCTTGTACAT
>CAZJYL010000172.1:0-5582 GCA_964550265.1 uncultured Bacteroidaceae bacterium | reverse complement strand
GAATGGTATTGCCTATTTCTGTCCATATTTTTGGGAAGCGTTTCAGGGTAATCGGCTTTTTGGTGGTAGTTGCCTTGTCTTCTGCTTTATCATTACCGGGGGACAAAACTACCGTTGACATAAAACCATCTATCATAGACTCAATTTCCCCATTAGAGTACATTTTAACATCCAAAGCATCATAAGGACAAACCGGGGTGCAAATTCCGCAGCCTTTGCAGGTGGCTTTGTTTATTTGAGCTATCTGCTTACCATTATATTCCACTTGTGTAACGGCATCAAACTCACATACTTCGGCGCATTTTCCGCACCAAACGCATGCATCTGCATTTACCTGAGCTATTACGGGGTCAAGTTGGATTTTATTATCTTTAATCAGTGAAAGCATTTTAGACACTGCCGATAACGAAGACTGAACAGATTCGCTTATGTTTTTGGGTCCCTGACATGAACCTCCGATGAGAACTCCGTTAATAACAGTTTCGACGGGTTTTAGTTTTGGATGTATTTCGTTGAAAAACTTGTCGGCTCCAACAGGAATTTTAAACTTGGAAGATATGTCGGAACTATTACTGCGTGGAACGGCTCCGGTAACAAGAACAAGTAAATCCGGCTGAAAATCAATTTCGGTTTTCATTGTAAGGTAATCCTTAATCTTAATATTTACCTTATTGTTTTCAACGTTTACTACAGGCGGTTCTTTTTCCTCGTATTTCAAAAATATATCTCCCTGCTTTGATGCTTTTTCGTAGAGAGTTTCCATTTTACCGTAAGTACGTATGTCGCGGTATAAATGAAGAATTTTAAGATTCTTGTTTTTCTCTTTCAGCATTATTGCAGTGTGAGTGGTTGACATACAGCATGTACGCGAACAATATTTGTTTTCGCCTTTGCTCTGGCGGCTTCCGACACAATATATAAAAGCCAGAGAACGTATTGGTTTTCCGTTATGCGTGATTATTCCACCCGATTCGGTCATGCGCTTTTTTAATTCGGGCAACGTTATTATTCTGTCGGATAAACCATAACCAAATTCATTATCTTTTGGTACATAATGTTCGTATCCCGTAGTAACAAGTATAGAGCCTACTGAAACAGACATTTTTTCGATTTTGCCGCCAATGCCTACATTCAGTTCTGCAGTGAAGTTACCAATGCTGCCATTAACTTTTTCTACTTCGGTTTCGGTAAAAACCGTAATGCGTGAATCGGATTTTATTTGATTTTTAAGTCTGTCTATAAGTTCAGTGCCTTTTTGTCCTGTTGGAAACACATTGCCTAATTCAAGCAGTTGTCCGCCCATTTGTGCTTCTTTTTCAATAAGATACACATGGTTACCACTACGGGCAAGTTCTATGGCTGCCTTCATGCCGGCAACGCCTGCACCAACAACAAGATATGCTTCGTTTGCTTTAATTTCGCTGGTCTCCAAAGCTTCGGACAAACGTGCTTTTTTTATCCCTGCCCGAATTAATCCGATTGCTTTATGAGTGGCATCTAAGGGTTTATCGCTATGAGGCCATGAGCATTGCTCTCTTATATTTACCTGAATATAATTGTATTTGTTCAGACCGGCTCTGTATGCCACACCTCTGAATGTGTGGGTATGTAGTTTTGGAGAGCAGGAGGCAACAACTATGGCATCAAGATTATGCTCTTTAATATCATTTACCATTTCCGTTTGTGTGGCATCGGAACAGGCAAACATAACATGCTTTGCCAACAATACGCCGTCTTCGTCCTGCATCAAACGTTGTGCTTCGGCCACATCTACATAATCAGAAATGTTACCGCCGCAATGACAAATATATACTCCAATTCTTTCTTTCATATTCATTTATATTTTGCCACTAAGACACCAAGTCAAGAGAACAAGGTTTTTGTGACTTTGATTGATTGTGGCTATATTTTATTTTGTTTATCATTTATAGTGGCTTTATGCCTCAGCGGCAACTTGTAGGTATGATGCAACTTCGGCAGCAGCGCAGCCGGCAGATAAAATAGAGTCGGGAATGTCTTTTGGTCCTGATGCCATGCCGGCAACAAAAACTCCGGGGATACTTGTTAACGTAGGGCTAATCAATGGGTCTGTCTGCTTAACAAAATTAAATTCGTCAAGTTCCAGATTCACATTGCCAAAAAGCTGTGGCGTGCTTTTATCGGGGATTACACCTACCGATAAAACAACCAGATCGTGCTTGGCTTCTTTATAAGTGCCGCTGTGAACATCTTCGTATCTGATAATCAAATCGCCGCTGCCATTGGGATTTGCCGTAATTTTGGCTACCTTACCTTTAATAAAATTAACACCCATGCCTTTGGACTGATTGTAGAATTCTTCGTATCCTTTGCCAAATGCTCTGATATCCATATAGTAAATAGTGATGTCTGCCAGTGGTAGTGCACCCATTAATAATTGTGCCTGCTTAATGGAATACATGCAGCAGATTTGCGAGCAGATGGGATTGTTCATGCAGTCGGCTCCGCAAGGCTTGTTTTCAATTGATGAATCGCGCGAGCCTGCACATAATACATAAGCGATATTTTCAGGTGCCTTTCCGTCGCCGGGTCTAACAACATTGTTGTAAGGACGGGTAGGGGCAATAACCCTGTCCATTTGCAAAGCGTCTATTACATTAGGCAAAGTAGCTGCGTTGTAATCAGGCTTACCGGTGGCAGGGAATAATTTAAAGCCGGTACTTAATACAATTGATCTGGCATTAACCATGTAAGTTTTGGGCATTTGCTTAAAGTCAATTGCTTTTGGAGCGCAAACTTTTACGCATCTCATACAGCTGATGCAGTTATCAATGTCTATTGCGGCAATTTTTGGATTTGCCAGATTGAACGGAATATAAATGGCCTTACGTCCAACCATGTCGTAATTATAATGGTCGTTTATTATCTGAGGACAAACAAATTCACATTCCTGACAACCCGTACATAAGGATGCATCCACATAACGAGGTTTTTCCGTTAATGTAATATTAAATGAGCCGTCGGTCTGTTTGTCGATTTTTTCAATTTCAGTATATAATTTGAGGGTAATATTGTGGTGCCTTGCAGTTTCCGACATTTTCGGAGTGGTTATGCAGGCTGCACAATCAAGGGTAGGGAATACCTTGCTGAGTTGAATCATTTTGCCGCCAATGGATAAATCCTTTTCAACAAGCAAAACGTTATAATTCATTTCAGCAAGGTTCAAAGCAGCTTCCTGTCCCGATATACCACCACCTATTACCAAAGTGTCATATTTGTTAGTAACTTCCGTCATAATCATTGGTTTTTATCTGTTGATGATGATTGAATTTCGTTTTGAATACTACCTAATTCTCTTAGAATTTTAGTAAAATTATCCATGTGACCAACAAAAGGTTCGGCGCAAACCGAGCAAATGGCAGCCATTCGAATGCGCTTTGGACTGATGTTTTTGGCTTTCATCATTTCCTGAGTTTTTGCAATAATATCATTGGTATAATCAGGACATTTCAAGCTGTATGAACATTCGTGCCCGTCGGCTGCTATAAATACCCCGTCGAATCCCTGCTCATAGGCATGCATAATCCATCGTGGCTTTATGCCGGATGAACAGGGCAGACTAATCACATAAACGGTTGGCGGATAATGAATTTTTCTCAATCCTGCCTGATCAATTCCCGGGTCTGAAATTTTATCAGTCGAAAAAACCAATATTTTTGGTTGGAAAGAGGTGTTTTCCATATACTGAAATTTTATTATCCCAAAACATCAGAGACAAAATACATTTGTTCCGGTATTGTTTTGAAATGCAATTAAATTAAAAATCAAATTATGCTTTGCGCAAAAAGAGTCTTGAAAAGCTGTCTTCTTCAACAATTCCAAGAAATTCATGCTCCATTTTTTCGCACCATTTGGGGATGTCGTTTTTTGTTCCTTCGTCCGACGAAAGAATTTCCATAATTTCTCCGGATTCTATTTCGCCAATGGCTTTTTTTGCAGCAAGCAAAGGTCCCGGACATGCGGTTCCGCGTGCATCAACAGTTTGATTTGGGGTCAAAGCTTTTAATTCTTCAGTTGTCATGATTAAAAATTTTTAATTAAATAAATAATTGAACTTTACTTTCGGCGGCATCTGCCAAAAATGTTGCAACACCGCAAATATTCATATTTGGATAGTCAATCAATTCTTCGCGCTTAAAGCCCATTAAATCCATTGACATTTCGCAAACGTTAATTTCTACGCCAAGTTCTCCGGCTGTTTTAAACATTTCGGGCAACGATGCAACATTTTTCTTTTTCATCAAGCCCCTAATCATTGCCGAGCCCATGCCCATCATGTGCATTTTGGAAAGTTTAAGCTTACGTGCGCCTTTGGGCAGCATAATACCAAACATTTTTCCGAGAAAATTCTTGCCCCTGGCTTTTTTCTTAGGATCGCGCAAGGCTGCAGTAGCCCAAAAAGTGAAAAACAACTTCACTTTCATGTCATAAGCTGCCGCACCGGTAGAAATAATCAAAGCTGCAATTTGCTTGTCGAGGTCTCCCGAAAAAACAACCATGGTTAACTGGTCTTTGGTTCCTTTTTCAAGTTTACCTACCTTTTTTTGCAACTCAGCCAATTGTTTTTCAAATTCTTCATTCATAGCGAGTAGTTTATTTTCAGCAAAAATAAATTGTTATTTGCTTGAATTTCAAATATTACTGTGAGTTTTGGTACAATAATGTGTGATTTTTATCACACTTAAATTAATTTTTGTATCTTTACATATAAATATTTAAATATGCTTAAGCATAATTGCAAGGATTGCAAATTGAAATCATGTGCCACCCATCATTTAACTGATGATGAGTTAAATCTTTTGGAAAATAACAGCGTTACCGTATTGTTTAAAAAAGGCGAGCCTATTATTAAACAAAATGCCTTGTCGTTGAATGTTGCTTATTTAAGATGCGGGATGGCTAAAATTCATTTGCAAGGTCCTACCCGCGAAAAGATACTCAGAGTTGTTAAGGCGCCTACTTTTTTAGGTTTGCCTACAAGCTTTGGTGAAAAAATAAATCAGTTTTCTGTTTCAGCCATAAATAATGCCGAAGTGTGCTTTATAGATTTGAGCACATTTCGAAATTTAATTTTCAGTAATGGCAAATTTGCCTACGAGCTTATTTTGGAACTGTGTCGCAACGAACTGAACGACTATTTCAGATATGCCAGCCTGGCTCAAAAACAAATTCCGGGACTTGTAGCCGAAACCTTGCTTTGTTTTTCGGAAAATCTATTTAACAAAACTGATTTCCCCATGCCGCTTACAAGGAGTGAAATGGGTGATTTAATAGGTACTTCCAGAGAAAGCGTCAGCAGGGTTTTGTCTGAAATGACTCAGGATAAAATTATAAAATTCGACTTAAATCAGATTTCGATACTTAATCTTGAAGCTCTTAAAAAAATATCGGAAAAAGGCTGATAATGTTGGTTTTGTAAATAATTGTTGTTCGAATAAATTCTCAATATAAATTTTTAATTCTTTTTTTGCCCTCGAGCCGGGCGGGGTTTTACTTTTCTTTTTCATCGCCAAAAGAAAAGTAACAAAAGAAAAGCTAGTCGC
>CAZJYL010000171.1:0-5600 GCA_964550265.1 uncultured Bacteroidaceae bacterium | reverse complement strand
TAATAACATTGATTTTATAAGCATTAATCCTACCAACTGGACAAAAGATGCAAAAGTTAATGAATTGATTCAGCGCTTATTGCATAATTACGAGATAAAATACAAAGAAATTTTAGGCGTTTATCAGCGCAAAAAATTTGTTACACAAGTTGGTGACGAATTGCCCACAGGTATTGTTCAATTAGCAAAAGTTTATATTGCCAAGAAACGTAAACTAAGAGTTGGCGACAAGATGGCAGGACGACATGGTAACAAAGGTATAGTAGCCCGTATTGTGCGTGATGAAGATATGCCGTACTTAAACGATGGTACTCCCGTAGATATCGTTTTAAACCCGCTCGGGGTACCCAGTCGTATGAACTTAGGTCAAATTTACGAAACCATACTTGCCTGGGCAGGTTCAAAATTAGGATTGAAGTTTTCTACTCCAATTTTTGATGGGGCAAATGTTAATCAAATCAACGAGTATCTTGAAAAAGCGGGGTTACCAAAAAATGGTAAAACCTACTTGAGAGATGGTGGAACAGGAAATTATTTTGATCAGCCTGCAACAGTTGGCGTAATTTATATGCTAAAGCTTCATCACTTAGTAGATGACAAGATGCACGCACGTTCAATTGGACCATACTCTCTTATTACCCAGCAGCCTCTTGGCGGGAAAGCTCAGTTTGGTGGTCAACGATTTGGCGAAATGGAAGTTTGGGCTCTTGAGGCATTTGGTGCTGCTCACATTCTACGTGAAGTACTTACAATTAAATCGGATGATGTTATGGGTCGTGCCAAATCATACGAGGCTATTGTTAAAGGAGAACCTATGCCTAAACCGGGAATCCCTGAATCTTTCAACGTTTTGGTTCATGAGCTCAAAGGTCTTGGTCTCAATATAACATTTGAATAAATTTTTTTTAGAATTTCAAAAGTCAACATATGGCATTTAGAAGAGAAAACGCACCTAAAAGTAACTTTTCGAGCATAATAGTAAGCCTGGCGTCTCCGGAAAAAATTCTGGAAATGTCTTTTGGAGAAGTTACGAAGCCAGAAACAGTAAATTACAGAACATACAAGCCCGAAAGAGATGGATTATTTTGTGAGAGAATTTTCGGCCCTGTTAAAGATTATGAATGCCATTGTAGTAAATACAAGCGTATTCGTTATAAAGGCATTGTTTGTGACAGATGTGGTGTTGAAGTTACAGAAAAAAAGGTAAGACGCGAACGCATGGGACACATTCAGTTAACTGTTCCCGTTGCACACATTTGGTTTTTCCGGTCACTTCCTAATAAAATTGGTTTGCTTTTAGGCTTACCTTCAAAAAAACTGGAGCAAATTATATATTACGAAAAATATGTAATTGTTAACCCCGGTATTAAAGAAGCAGACGGATTTAAGAAAAATGACTTTTTAAGCGAGGAAGAATATTTTCAGATAATGGAAACTCTTCCACGTGAAAATCAATTATTAGACGATAGCGACCCTAATAAATTTGTTGCAAAAATGGGCGGTGAGGCTTTATATGACTTACTGTCCAGCATTAATTTAGAAGAGGTCTCTCCTGAATTAAGAGATAAAGCCAATAAAGAAACATCACAACAACGAAAATCGGATATTTTAAAGCGATTGCAAGTTGTTGAATCATTACGTGATGGTAATAAGCGTATTGAAAACAGACCTGAATGGATGGTTATAAAAGTTGTTCCCGTTATTCCTCCAGAGCTTCGTCCTTTAGTTCCGCTTGATGGAGGTCGCTTTGCATCTTCGGATTTGAATGATTTATATCGTCGTGTCATTATACGTAATAATCGTTTGAAACGACTTATAGAAATCAAAGCTCCGGATGTTATTTTAAGGAATGAAAAACGAATGCTTCAGGAAGCTGTAGACTCATTATTTGATAATAGCAGAAAGGTAAATGCAGTAAAAACCGAATCAAACCGTGCTCTAAAATCGCTTTCAGATAGTTTAAAGGGAAAACAAGGTCGTTTTCGTCAAAATCTTCTTGGTAAACGTGTTGATTATTCAGGTCGTTCTGTTATTGTAGTTGGTCCCGAACTCAAACTTAACGAGTGTGGTTTACCAAAAGAAATGGCATCAGAATTATTTAAGCCATTTATTATTCGCAAAATGCTTGAAAGAGGCATTGTTAAAACCGTAAAGTCTGCGAAAAAAATAGTTGACAGAAAAGATCCTGTTGTATGGGATATTCTTGAAAATGTTTTAAAGGGACATCCTGTTTTGCTTAACCGCGCCCCTACTCTGCACCGACTTGGTATTCAGGCATTCCAGCCGAAACTGATTGAAGGTAAGGCTATTCAATTACATCCGCTTGTATGTACAGCTTTTAATGCCGACTTTGATGGTGACCAAATGGCTGTGCATGTTCCATTAAGTAATGAAGCAATATTAGAAGCTCAATTACTAATGCTCTCGCCACATAATATTTTAAATCCTGCAAATGGAGCTCCTATTACCGTACCATCACAAGATATGGTATTGGGTCTTTATTATATGACCAAGAGCAGAAAAAGCACAAAGGAACATATTGTTAAAGGCGAAGGAATTACTTTTTATTCACCGGATGAAGTTATTATTGCCTATAATGAACAAAAGGCTGACCTTCATGCAGTGATTAAAGTGCGTTTAACCGACAAAAACGGAAACACCAAAATAGAAGAAACAACAGTTGGACGTGTTTTATTTAATCAAGTTGTTCCAAAAAACATTGATTTTATTAATACCCTGCTGACAAAAAAAGCATTGCGTGATATCATTGGTGTAGTTCTCAAAAATACTGATAATATTGAAGCCGCAAAGTTCCTTGATGATATTAAATCTCTCGGATTCCAGATGGCATTTAAAGGAGGTTTATCGTTTAATCTCGGCGATATTATTGTTCCTGAAGAAAAAGAAATCCTTATAAACGAGGCCATCAGTCAGGTTGACGAAGTAATGGGTAATTATAATATGGGCTTCATCACAAATAACGAGAGATATAATCAGATCATTGATGTCTGGACCCATACCAATTCAAAACTAACAAAAGTATTAATAGACAAATTATCCAAAGATCATGATGGATTTAATTCTGTTTATATGATGCTTGATTCGGGTGCTAGAGGTTCTAAAGAACAGATTCGTCAGTTATCCGGAATGCGTGGTTTGATGGCTAAGCCGCAAAAAGCGGGCGCAACTGGAAGTGAGATTATTGAGAATCCTATTATATCCAATTTTAAAGAGGGCTTGTCGGTTCTTGAATACTTTATTTCAACTCACGGTGCACGAAAGGGTCTTGCCGATACGGCTCTTAAAACTGCTGATGCCGGTTATCTAACTCGCCGCTTGGTAGATGTTGCGCAAGATGTAATTATAAATGAAAAAGATTGTGGTACGTTACGTGGCTTAACAGTAACTGCTCTTAAGAAAAACGAAGAAATTGTAGAAAATCTTTTCGACAGAATTCTTGGTCGTGTAACTCTGCATAATATTTATAATCCAATTTCAGGCGAACTTATCATCGAAGAGGGTCAAGAAATTACCGAAGAATATGCAAAGGCTATTGAAGAAGCACATATAGAAGAGGTAGAAATACGCTCAGTTTTAACTTGTGAATCGAAACGTGGTGTTTGCGCTAAATGTTATGGCAGAAACTTGGCCACCGGAAGAATGGTTCAAAAAGGAGAAGCTGTAGGAGTAATTGCCGCACAATCAATTGGAGAGCCAGGTACTCAGCTTACCCTGCGTACATTCCACATTGGGGGTGCCGCATCCAATATGTCAATTTCCTCTAAAATTGAAGCCAGATACGACGGTGTTTTGGAAATAGACGAACTAAGATGTATTGATTCAAAAACAGATGAAGGTGGTGTGTCAAAAATTGTTATGGGCCGTTCAGCTGAAATGAGAATACGACACCCTAAAACTTTGGCAATATTGCAAAGTGCAAATATACCTTACGGAGCCCATTTGTTTGTTGAAAACGGTCAACAAATTGAAAAAGGAGGCCTAATTTGTGAATGGGATCCATATAACGCTGTTATTCTTTCCGAGGTTTCAGGTAAAATTATTTTTGAAGATGTTGTTGAAAATATTACTTACCGCGAAGAGTCTGACGAACAAACAGGATTCCATGATAAAGTAATTATTGAAAGTCGTCAAAAAGCCAGAACACCCGCCGCAAAAATAGTTTCATCTACCAAAGAAGAGCTTAAACGTTATGACCTTCCTGTTGGTGCACACATTACAATAGAAGAAGGTACAAAAATTAAAGCCGGTGATGTAATTGCTAAAATACCAAGAACCTTAGGAAAGGCCGGTGATATTACCGGAGGACTACCAAGGGTAACAGAATTATTCGAAGCCCGAAATCCATCGGATCCGGCTGTGGTAGCAGAAATTGATGGAATTGTGAGCTTTGGCCCCAAACTAAAAAGAGGTAACAAAGAAGTCATAATTACTTCAAAAACAGGAGAAGAAAAACGTTATCTTATTCCTACTACAAAACAAATTCTGGCTCAGGAAAATGACTTTATAAAAGCCGGTACTCCTCTTTCAGATGGCGCTATTTCTCCGGGAGATATTTTAGCAATTAAAGGGCCTACAAAAGTTCAGGAGTATCTTGTTAATGAAATTCAAGAAGTTTATCGTTTACAAGGAGTTAAAATTAACGATAAGCATTTTGAAACTATTGTTCGTCAAATGATGCGCAAAGTGGAAATTCTTGACCCTGGTGATACAAAATTTCTTGAAGGAGAATTAGTGAATAAGATTGAATTCCAGGAAGAAAATGACTCGGTTTTCAATAAAAAGTACATCATTTCTGCCGGTGATAGCGAAGTTTTAAAAGCCGGAGCTATTGTTTCAGCACGTAAACTGCGTGACGAAAACTCTATGCTGAAACGAAAAGATAAAGTACTTGTTGAAGCAAGAGACGCTCAGCCTGCAACTGCCAATCAAATATTACAAGGTATTACCAGGGCTGCTTTACAAACTGAAAGTTTACTTTCTGCTGCATCATTCCAGGAAACAACCAAAGTTCTTACGGAAGCAGCTGTTAACGGTAAAAGAGATACATTAATGGGATTGAAAGAAAATGTTATAGTCGGACATCTTATTCCTGCAGGAACAGGATTGAGAGAATATGACGACCTTGTTGTTGGGTCAATGGAAGAATATCAATCTCTACTGGCTTCACAAGAGGAAACCTTAGAACACGCATGATATGGATGACAGAAAAAAACAAGAAAATTCATTAAACATTGAGCTAACAGCTGATGTTGCTGAAGGTAATTATGCTAATTTGGCCATTATATCGCATTCAAGCGCTGAGTTTATACTGGATTTTGTTAGTATAATGCCCGGTATGCCCAAAGCAAAAGTGAAATCGCGAATAATAATGACACCAAATCATGCTAAACGCTTATTAAAAGCTCTGGCCGAAAATATTTCAAAGTACGAAAAAACTTTTGGAGAGATTACTGAACACGAACAAGTGCCACCATACCAAATGTTTTCTCCTGCCGGTGAAGCTTAAAACAAACACATTTTTATTAGTAACTGTCTAAGTTTTATTTTCTAATTCTATTAAGCATAAGCTTAATCATTGA
>CAZJYL010000170.1:0-5633 GCA_964550265.1 uncultured Bacteroidaceae bacterium | reverse complement strand
ATTGCGTGGGTGATGTTCCGGGAACGCTGCCAACAACGTCTTCGAACGGCATTACCGGAACTTGGACGCCTGCCACAATCAGCACGGCAAGCGCAGGTTCAACAAATTATACTTTTACCCCGACTGCAGGACAGTGTGCTAATCCAAAAACAATTACAGTTGTTGTAAATGCAAAGACTGATCCCACATTCAGCACTTACGGACCTTATTGCGTGGGAGATGTTGCGGGCTCACTGCCAACTACTTCTTCTAACGGAATTACGGGGACATGGGCGCCTGCAACAATCAGCACGGCAAGCGCGGGTTCAACTAATTATACTTTCACTCCAACTGCAGGGCTGTGTGCAAATCCAAAAACAATTACAGTAGTTGTAAATGCTAAGGTTAATCCCACATTCAGCACTTACGGACCTTATTGCGTGGGAGATGTTCCGGGAACGCTGCCAACTACTTCTTCGAATGGCATTACCGGAACTTGGACGCCTGCCACAATCAGCACGGCAAGCGCAGGCTCAACAAATTATACTTTCACTCCTAATGCAGGACAATGCGCTAATCCAAAAACAATTACGGTTGTTGTAAATGCCAAGACCGATCCCACATTCAGCACTTACGGACCTTATTGCGTAGGTGATGTTCCGGGAACGCTGCCAACAACGTCTTCGAACGGCATTACGGGAACTTGGACGCCTGCCACAATCAGCACTGCAAGCGCGGGTTCAACTAATTATACTTTTATTCCAACTGCAGGACAATGTGCTAATCCAAAAACAATTACGGTTGTGACAAATCCTATTTACGCATTCAACGAATATCATTCGATATGTCAGGGCTCAAGCTACACATGGCATGGCACAACCTATACAACAGCCGGGACTTACATTAAACCATACACAAGCGTTAATGGATGCGATAGTATCTACACGCTGTATCTGACGGAAGTTTCGGCATATTCATTTGTTGAAAATCACAGCATCTGTAGCGGGGATTCATATATATGGCAAGGAAATGTATATAACTCAGCGGGAACATACACTGCAGCTTATACTTCTAGCACTGGTTGCGATAGTATTTATACTTTAAATCTTACTATCAATCCAACATACACATTCAACGAAAGTCATTCAATGTGCAACGGTGCAAGCTACACTTGGCACGGAAGCACGTTTACAACTGCCGGAACCTACACTGCAGCTTACACGACAACGAACGGATGCGACAGCATTTACACATTGAACCTGACTGTGAACCCATTACCAATTGTATGGCTTGGAAATGACACCACAATCTGCGATGATTCATATCTTATATTAGACGCAGGAAATACAGGAGCCACATATTTATGGAGTGAAAATTCACAAACAGGGCAAACAATTACGATTGACTCAACAGGTCATGGACTTGGCAGTTTTGATGTAATTGTAACGGTGAATAATGGATGTATTGCTTCGGACACTATTAATATTACTATTGAACTTTGCAGTGCCATAAACAACAATGATGATGCGTCTTTAAATTTATATCCAAATCCAACTGATGGAACAATTTACATTGATTATTCACAAAAATGGATTAATGCTGAAATAGAGCTTACAGACGTTGATGGAAAATTATTAAGTAAAGGTTTCCTAAATGATTTTAAAGGAATTAATGGCTCAAAACAATTTGAAATAGGAATTTATCCTGCCGGTGTTTACTTCATGCGCATTTTAACCGAGACTGATTTGCAAATAATTAAAATCATAAGGCAATAACAATTAAACATAAAGTTGATTAAAAGATAAATAAATTTAGCTTAATCAGTTATTGACATGTTAGTGAAAATCTCTTTGGGCTTTTCACTAACGGTGCGGGTGATTTGCCGTGTCCAGCTCTTCGGGACTGTACACTAACAATCGATTTACAAAATGCAAATCACTTCGCAAACCGCCCAAACCGTTACCTGCAACATTAGACAATAAAACTAAAGACTATGCCGTTATGGGAAAAATAGAAATTATGAAAAATAAGCTGCTTACAATATTGTTATTGACAATCATAGTTAAAACGGGTTGGTCACAACAAAACACTCACCTTAACTATAAAGCGGGAATAAAGATTTACAACTTGGCTAACTTTGATGAACAAACAAAATCAAGAAGATTAAACGATACATCTTCTTATCGTTATCAATACACAAATACAACATTGCAAATTTTTCATCCAACAATTGCTTTTCAATGGAAATCAAAAAAGAATAATTTTCACGAAATAGAACTAACAAACTTAATGTTTGGAAAAATCGGAACAATAACTGAAATTGTAAATGATACTACTAACAATAGGCAAACAATAAATGGAGGCGACATAACAACAGCGGCAATATCCATTCAATACGAATACATATTAAACTTTAACAAATCAAAAGACAGCAAACTTGTTCCTTCTATTGGTTTAGGAATTAATCCTTATTATCGACAAAATAGCTATAACTCAAAAATTTCAAGTGCGTTCCCAGCCTCCGATATCAGTGCAGGACTAAGAACTTTCATAACTCCTCGTTTTACATATTTCGTGACTTCAAAACTATTTATTGATGTAAATGTCCCTATTTGCTTTTTTGACACTTTCTATTTTTCAGACAAAGAAGATAATCCAGCTTTTCCTATTCAGCAAAGAAAAATCACAACATTCAACTACAATCAATTTCCAAAAATATTTACCGGACGAATTGGTGTTGGGCTGAAGTTATGAAAATAAAAGCAGCAGGTAATAGGCGTTTGGCTCAATGGTGGGTGACGTGGTTAATTGAACATTCTACCTCACATCTACTTTTGTGGTTTATTGACAGTTTTGTGTTTCGAAATCCGCCACTGCGTCAAGTGTTAATCCGTTATTGTTACTCAAATAAATTATAATCATTCAAATAAAAAGCCTTCTGAATTCAGAAGGCTTTTTATGTTTTTACATTTTAAGCTTTTTATTTTTTAATCATTCTTATATTTTTCTCTATTTCACCGGCATATACAGTAAGAGTATATACTCCATTTGCCAAATTCGAAAGAGAAAGCAAAATTGTTTTTTGTTCTAATTCAGGCAGGCTGATATTTTGCTGCAAAACAACTCTGCCGGTTACGTCACGTAGCACAACACTACCCTGCTCTGCTTCAATATTTTGCAAACTTACAACAACCTGATCTGTAAACGGGTTGGGATAGCAAACAATCGATGGTGTTATATCATTGCAATCTGCCGTAATAGGTCCAAAAATCTCACTCTCACCATCAAAATCAGTTTGTTTAAGGCGATAATAAACTACGTGATTTTGCTTATTATCAGAATATTTATAATTTAAAATTGAATTGCTGTTGCCGGCTCCTGCAATTGTAGCAATAGTTTCCCATTTGTTTAAATCGCTGCTGCTCTCAAGTGTAAAAGACAGATTATTTATTTCACTTGCTGTTGTCCAGTTTATTTGTATGGCATCTGCTAAGCATTCTGCATTAAAATTTATCAACTCAACAGGTAGTGGAGAATCGGCTATTCCAATACCAAGTTTAGAAAAGCCACTCATGCCTTTGCGTAAAGCATAACCATGGGCAACCATACAGCCTAAGCCTCCATTGGCATTCAATGTGCCGGCAGTTTCACCAATCCAGTCAGCGTCTGATGTAGAAGCACTAGGACGTTTTAATATGGCAAATGTGTTGTCTGTTAATCCGCTAAAATTAGCAGTATATCCATAGAAGTCATAAGTGCCACCGGCTGTACCACTTGCATCAATTTGCCATTCTCCAGCAGAATGAACTGATGTATATGGAGTTCCAAAATCACGAGCCAATAACGGATCCAAAGTGCCACCGGTAGTAGTTAATGGGTCATTAAATTTGCAATCAAGGTAAGTATATGTAAATCCCGAACTAACAATCTTTCCATAAAATGCTTTGCTTGTGTTGCCAACAGGAATATCATAATTGAGAGGCCCACCACCGGTAACATATCTGCGTAAATTGCCAAAAATCCAGCTGTTGGCATAATTAGTATTTCCAGCCCCTGGAACAATAGCTGCAGCCGCCGTATTTGTTACAATTACCCGATTTGCGCCAGTCGTAACCTTGCCGTCTGTAAGCGTAAGCACATTTGTAATGGTTGGAGTTGTTGAAATATTTACTCCTTGAGTATTTGCACTGCTGTTATTTATTTCCAAATCGTAAAAAGAAGTATTATTAGAGCCACCAACAGACTGCAATCCACTACCATCAAGAGTAACTTTGCCACTTCTCGGAGTGAATGTGCCGCCATTAAATGTCCAGTCGCCTGCAACATACATTGCATAATTTGTAGTTGTGGTGCCAACATCCCACGTACCTGATGTTAATGTGAAATTGCCATTTATATCAGCAATGGCATTTGTTGCATTACTTCCTGTTAATGTTATAGAGCCGGTTGACTTATTTACAATTACATTATTAAACATATTTGTAGGAGTATTGGTCCAGTTGCTGCGCACAATATTATTAGTTGCTCCCGTAAAATTAACCGTACCATTGCCGCAATCAAATGAACCATAATTCATGTAATCTCCATAAACATTTAAGGTTCTGCTGTTAGACATCCTTAGCTGATATGTACCTTTGGCATCAGGAGCCAAAATATAAAGGTTTTTACAATCTGCATCACTGTTGGTTATGTTAACTACATAAGTATTCCAACATGTAGTTCCGGCAATATATACATTGTCTGAACTGGTTGGTATGGCTGCGGCAGGTTGTGTTCTGTATATTGAATATGTTGCATCCCATGCCGTTTTGTACCATGCACCCGGATTATCCCAGTCTGATGAACTAACTCCCGAAAAAATAAAATCATTATTCCCTATTGAGTGAGGTGCAGGAATGGCTGCTAAATTTACATTTGCTTTGCAAACTTCATCTGCGCCAATTTCAGGATAATCATTCCTGAAATCTCCATCCCAGTCGTTAGCTATATCTAAATCTACACCAGCATCAAGCGCAGGAGAACTTGCCGGATTTATATGAAGGTCAAATAATGCACCATTGGCTCCGGCATTCACATAAAGCGGGTCGGAAACCAAACTGTTTGCATCACTTGCTGCCGTTTTCCATGTGCTAAAATTATTTGTATATGTCGTTCCATTACGGTATGCGCTAAAATCTGTTCCGGATTTGAAATAAATATTGTTAGCAACAACATCTTGTGTTCCAGAAATGTAAATTGACATACTTGTACCATTGGAACTGCCATTGTAGAAAATATTGTTCTTGCAATTACTTTTTGGCGTTAAGGTACCTGTGTTGTAAAACGCATAAGAAGGCCTGCTTCCTCCAATATATACGCTATTATGATAAAAATTATTTGCTTCTCCTCCTGATTCGGCTTTTTCGTAAATGCCATAGAATGTGCCTGTTGTTATGGCTGTTCCACTTTCATCGTACCCCAGCTTAACCCAATTGTTTTTGACCAAAATACCGCAATTTGCTTTGTTGTTATATGCAGCAATACCATAAGTGCTGCCATTAGACGACAATGATCTTACACTGTTGTTTTCGATGGTTACACCGCCCCCCCACTTAATATATATCCCATAAACTTCTTTTACAGCGATTAATTCATTTATGCTAATATTACCACGG
>CAZJYL010000169.1:0-5665 GCA_964550265.1 uncultured Bacteroidaceae bacterium | reverse complement strand
CTTTTCTTTAATTTAGCTTCTTGAATTTTGTTGCATTTGATAGTTGAATCTGCCATTGCTTACGAATATAATTCCTTTAAATTATATATTGAACATTTTTTGTAATTTCGTTTCAAATTTTAAATAAATTAAAAAAGCAATTGCAAATGTTAAATTTATGTTAATTTTATTTTAACATTAAAAACATTTATACATTTGCGTATTGTTTTACCGAATTGATTAATTAAAAACTAACCTATTATGAGCATGTTTTGTTTTCAGTGTCAAGAAACCGCAAAAGGTACAGGTTGTACCATAGCCGGAGTATGTGGAAAAAAAGAGCCCGTAGCTGCAATTCAAGATCTTTTAATATATAATGTAAAAGGTTTGAGTTGGTGGATGGATCAAGCAAATAAAAATGGAGTTTCATTAGACCCTAAACTTGATCTCAAAGTTTTGAATGCTATTTTCTCAACTATTACAAATGCAAATTTCGACCGCAAAGCTCTTATTGCATTATTAAATGATATCCTTGCAGCAAAAAAAGCACTTCAGGAAAAAGTTGCCCCAAAACTTAAAGATGTAACCATTCCTGATGCTGCACAATGGTATGCATCAACAGAAGAAGAATTTGATAAAAAAGCTCTGCTTGTTGGTGTTTTAGCAGAAACACATGAAGACATCCGTTCTTTGAAAGAACTTATAATGTATGGTATAAAAGGTATGGCTGCTTATGCCGAGCATGCATGGAATTTAAATCATACTGACAGAGACATCATTGATTTTACGGCTCATGCTCTATCTCAAATGCTTCGCAATGATTTAACAGCCGACGAATTGGTTGCCTTAACCATGAAAACCGGAGAATACTGTGTTAAAACAATGGCATTGTTGGACAAAGCCAATACAAGTACTTATGGTAATCCTGAAATAACACAGGTAAACATTGGCGTACGTAATAATCCCGGAATTTTAATCAGCGGACATGATTTGCGCGACCTTGAAGATTTATTAGAGCAAACAAAAGGCACAGGAGTTGATGTTTACACTCATGGTGAAATGTTACCTGCACATTCTTATCCAAAATTTAAAAAATACGACAATTTTGTAGGAAATTATGGTTCATCTTGGTGGAAACAAGTTGATGATTTTGAAACCTTTAATGGTCCTTTCTTGTTTACCACAAACTGTATAGTTCCTCCAAGAGCTAATGCTACCTACGCTGACAGAATTTATACAACCGGTGCTTCCGGTCTTGAAGGTGCAATTCATATTCCCGAACGTCCAGAAGGCGGACGCAAAGATTTTTCGGTTATTATAGAGCATGCAAAAAAATGTCAGCCACCTAAAGAAATCGAAAGCGGAAATGTTACCGGTGGTTTTGCTCATGCTCAGGTTTTAGCTTTGGCCGATAAAGTAGTTGAGGCTGTAAAATCAGGAGCAATCCGTAAATTTGTTGTAATGGCAGGCTGCGATGGCAGAATGAAATCGCGCGAGTATTATACCGAATTTGCCGAAAACCTTCCAAAAGACACTGTTATTCTTACTGCAGGTTGTGCAAAATATCGTTACAATAAACTTCCTCTTGGTGATATAGGCGGAATTCCACGCGTTCTTGATGCCGGTCAGTGTAACGACAGCTATTCTTTGGCAGTAATAGCCCTTAAACTGAAAGAAGTTTTCGGACTCGACGATGTAAACAAATTACCAATTGTTTATAACATTGCTTGGTACGAACAAAAAGCAGTTGCTGTATTACTTGCATTGCTTTCACTTGGCGTTAAAAACATTCACCTTGGACCAACACTTCCGGCTTTCCTTTCACCCAACGTTGCAAAAGTATTGGTTGAGAATTTTGGAATCGGAACCATCACTAACGTTGAAGAGGATTTAGCTACAATGATAGGATAAACAAATTAATTTAAAGGGGCTTTAAGCAAGCCCCTTTTTTATATAAACTCTAAAATTATGAAAAGTTCACACTATTCAAGTGCACCACACAGAGAAAATCCCCATGGACTTGATGCTAAAGTTTTGTGTAGTATCCCATCTGCCGAGGCAATAATGATTAGCCTTAAACCCGGACAAAACATTCCACCACACGCTACTCCGGTAGATGTTTTGTTTTTTGTCCACCAAGGCGAAGTAACTATTGACGTTGACGGAGAAAATGAAGTTTTTTCGGAAGGCTCATTAATAGAAAGCCCTAAAAATATTATTCATCAAATTACGAATAATACCAATGATATTGCTCGTGTTTTAGTAATAAAGGCTCCACGCCCATAAATGACTTTGCAATTTTTAATGTATCTTAACTAAAAAAAATAACCATGGAAAACGCATTTGAACATTCAAAACCAACTTCGGTTGCCAGCGCTATTGATTATACTCCTGGTGGAATCGTAAGTAAAATTGTTTCCAAAAATACGGGAGGTAATCTTACTCTTTTTGCATTCGATAAAGGTCAGGCTTTAAGCGAACATGCAGCTCCGTTTGATGCCGTTGTTCAGGTAATAGAAGGCACAGGCGAATATATTATCGGTGGTGTTTCTCATATTGTTAAAGCTGGACAATTAATAATAATGCCGGCAAATATTCCTCATGCCGTTAAAGCTCCTGAGGCATTCAAAATGCTGCTTTTTATGATAAAAGGTTAATTCCTTTTTAATCGTATTTTGTATAAATCTGTTGTCGTAAAAATAAAATTTATGATGACAGATTTTTTAATAAAATTATATTACTGATTTTCAATGCGTATGGATTCAAAATTAAAAAATGTAACATTTGTTCATTTTTCTTATATGCAATAAAACATATACTTTTGTATTATTCAAATTATTTTTTGGTAAGGAATTTGAATTGTGTACAATCTAAAACTAACAGAATGAAATCATTTTTTGGAATATTGACTTTTTTTGCAGTAATATCATTAACTGCACAAAACAACACAGTGCCAACTGTTGATTTAAAAAAACCTGATGGCACTATAGTATCTTCGGACTCTATACTCAATAATGGGAAGCCTATAATTATTAGCTTTTGGGCAACATGGTGCAAACCATGTGTTAAAGAATTAACAACATTTGCCGAAGTTTACGAGGAGTGGCAGGAAGAAACAGGAGTTAAACTTTATGCCATCAGCATTGATGATTCAAGAACTTTTCCAAATGTTGCATCTTTTGTAAATGGCAGAGATTGGCCGTTTGATGTTTTATGCGATCCAAATGCCGATTTTAAACGAGCCATGAATGTTAATTTAGTGCCACATACTTTTATTATAGATAAAGACAGAAAAATCGTTTGGCAACATACCTCATTTACCGAGGGTGGCGAATTGGAATTGATTGATTTAATCAGAAAATTAAATTCCGGCGAAAATATTAATGAATAATTTCCATAGCGAAATATTATGAATAAATTTTTTACTGCTGCGCTCCTTATTATGTCAATGACGAGTGTTGCGCAAAATGTATTGCAAAACGCACAAATTCATGGCGATTTTCAAACAGATTTTCAATATTATATGGCTGATTCTGCCATTGGTGCCGACACTATTCCCGAAAAATTACTTAGTAATGGCTATCTGAATCTTATGTTTAGCGCAGGGAATTTTTCTGCAGGAATACGTTATGAAAATTATAACAATGTAATGCTTGGCTTCGACCCGCGATATAAAGGCAGTGGAATCCCATACCGTTTTGCCTCTTATTCCCATAAGGATTTCGATATAACAGTGGGAAACTATTATGAGCAGTTCGGGTCAGGTATGCTTTTGCGCATTTATGAGGAAAGAAGCCTTGGCATTGATAATTCGCTGGATGGAATAAGATTGCGCTTTAAGCCATATAAGGGAATTTATTTAAAAGGAGTAATTGGTCAGCAAAGATTCTTTTTCGACAAAGGAGAAGGCATTGTTAGAGGAATTGACGGAGAAGTTAATTTAAACGAGCTTAACGATAAGTGGTCAGGTTCGAAATTGAGGACTACTATTGGGGGAAGCTTTGTAAGCAAGTATCAACCCGATAAAAATCCTATATATAAATTACCCGAAAACGTAGGTAGTTGGGCCGGCAGAATAACATTAAACTATGGCAACTGGATGCTTAACAGCGAATATGCCTACAAAGTGAACGACCCGTCCACAGTGAACAAGATGATTTATAAACCCGGTGAAGCCTTGTTTGCATCATTATGTTATTCACAAAAAGGACTGGGAATTACCTTAAGTGCCAAAAGAATTGACAATATGAATTTTAGAAGCGATAGAACCGTTACTGGGAATGCGTTGACAATGAATTATTTGCCTGCTTTAACAAAACCTCACACCTATACTCTTTTGGCTTTTTATCCTTATGCAACCCAACCAAATGGCGAAATGGCTTTGCAAGGTCAACTTAATTATAAAATTAAAAAAAATACTACTTTAGGTGGTAAATACGGAACCGATATTGCTTTTAATTATTCCAGAGCAAATGCAATTGACATGCAAAAAGTAAACGATTCAACTGCATTAATGCAGCCCGGTACCCTTGGATACAAAAGCGATTTTTTTGCAATCGGAGACGAATTGTATTTCGAGGATGTTAATATAGAAGTAAGTCATAAATTTAATAAAAAATTAAAAGGTATTTTCACTTGGGCATATTTAACATATAACAGCGATGTGATTGAAGGGCATACTGATGGTACTTTTTATAGTCATATTGGAGTTGCCGATATAACCTATAAAATCACCCCAACAAAATCTTTAAGGTTGGAAGCACAACATTTAATGACCAAACAAGACAAGAAAAACTGGGCTAATGTAATGCTGGAATTTACAATGGCTCCAAAATGGTTCATTATGGCAGGCGACAGCTACAATTATGGAAACCCGGTTAAAAGTAAAAAACTACACTATTATACCTTTGGATTTGGATATACCAAAAACAGCAGCAGAATAGCTTTAACTTACGGTAAGCAGCGTGAGGGAATCGTTTGTGTAGGCGGAGTTTGCCGCAATGTGCCGGCTTCTTACGGATTACTTGTTACAATTACCAGTAATTTTTAATTTTTTTAAAATGAAAAATATTTTTTCAATAGCTTCAATAATCGTTGTTTTATCTTTCATTATTGTTTCATGTGATGTGATTGAGCCTCCGTTCACCCAAAACGGTTCAGGTACTACTCCAACAGATACGGTTAAAAGGAAAATATTATTGGAAGATTACACGGGGCACCTTTGTCCAAACTGCCCTGGTGCTGCAATTATTGCGCATCAGCTAATGGATTTATATCCCGGGCAAATTACGTTAATAACAATTCATGCTGGATATTTTGCAAAACTTGTGTCACCCAATTACATGACAGATTTTAAATGCACAACAGGTAATGATTTAAATACGTTTTTTGGTGTTGACCTAATTGGCAATCCAAATGGGACAATAAACAGGAAAGAATTCAACGGGTCTAAAATAATTGGACCTGACGATTGGCCGTCAAAAATATCTGAATTGCTGACATTGGCACCCGAAGCCGATATAAATATTACAAAAAATTTTAATAATAATACATCAACTATTGAATTAACTGCAAATGTGGATTTTTTCAATGATTTTCAAAATACAATCATGATATCGGCATATCTTACAGAAGATAGTATTATTGATTATCAAAAAAACAATGACCCGCTTGTCGGCGCAGTGCC